>CADBSL010000145.1 GCA_902797345.1 uncultured Eubacteriales bacterium | reverse complement strand
TCTATTCCATCGGCAGAGAGAAATGGAAGCTGCTTCCCGGCCCCTGGTTGTTTTCTGCCCAGAGACTTCCCTCGTGTGCCATGATGATGGTTTTGCAGGTGGGAAGACCGATGCCGAAACCGCGGTTCGTGTCCACGGTATCCGTTTTATTCTTTGAAACACCATATTCGAAAAGATCCTTCATGTCTTCTTCCGGGATGCCCCGTCCGTCATCCCGTACCGTGAAGATCGCGTTGTGATCATCCCGGGTCAGGGAAACTTCGATCTGGCTGCTGTCACCGGAGTGCTTGCAGGCATTATCCAACAGATTCAACAGTACCTGTTGGATCAGCATGGCGTCCATGGGGACGATGATCAGTTCCTCCGGCACCCGGACGGTGATGGTCTGGGAGATGTTCGAGGAGCTGAAGTGGGATACGGCGGCGGCAATGACTTCCTCCGCGATCTCCGGCACTTTGCTGACCTTCATGGTGTCCTCGCTGATGTGGGTCACGGACAGCAGGTTTTCCACCATCCGGATCAGCCACTCCGATTCATTTCCGATATCATCCAGCAGTTTGTTCCGGGTCTGAGCGTCCAGTTTGTCGCCGCCTTCATAGATCGCAGCGGCGGCGCCTTTGATGCTGGTCAGGGGCGTTCTCAAATCATGAGAGATAGCCCGGAGCAAATGGTTTTTCATCTTTTCTTTTTCAGTGGCCCGTTCGATCTGGATCTGCTTCAGGTAGGATTCCTGGAGTTTTCGGGCCATATCTTCCGCTTCTTCCTTCTGCTGTTTGTACTTTTGGGTCAACGTGCTGATCATGATGGAAGCCACCAGCATGACGCAGAAGGTGAAGGGGTAGCCTGTCAGGGTGAAGTTGAACTGAAAATACGGCGCGGTGAAAATGAAATTGGCGGAAAGAACGCCAAAGATGGATGCCAGGATCCCCCACATATACCCGTTGGTCATTCGGGAGATCAGGACCACCATCAGCACGTAGGTGACCGAGATCACGTCGGTGGCCTCCCCGATGGATTTTGCATAATAGGCAAATACGGAGGCAATGGCCAGCACGATCGCCGTCTTCAGAAAGTCTTGAACTTTTTCAGGCATAGTCTTCTCCTTGTATTAATTATACCCACAAAGGATATTAATTTGTATAAATTTTTGGTATTTGGTATAATGGTATTCTACCATAGGATTGAAGCAAAAAAGAAAGCGAAGTGAGAAAAAATGAAAAAAATTTATCTGATACTGCTGGCACTGATGATGGTATGGAGCATGGGTACTATGACCGGCTGTTCTTTCGGCGGCGGGTCCGATGCCTCCGGGGAAGAGCAGGCGCCCCCGGAGATCGTCATCGCCGGCGGAGAAAAGGGGACCTCTTACAGCAATTACGCCGCCGCTGTGTATACGGAAATGAGCGACGTGATGGAAGACGTGAAGTTCCTCACCGAGTCCAACAGCAATCTGGTGGAAGGACTGCGGAAGGTGGACAGCAAGACGGCGGATATCACCCTGACCCAGGGGGATCTGCTGTACTATGCGGTCAATGGGCTCTATTATTTCAATGAAAAGAAGCTGGAGAATCTCAAGGCCATGACTTCCTGCTATAAAGTGGGTCTGCAGTTCATCACCATGGGCAGCTTTGCCGGGACATCGCCGGCAGACCTGGTCGGAAAGAAGATTCTGGTGGGAGAAGAGGGCTCCCTGGCAGCCATCAGCTGCGGGGCGATCCTTCAGGCTTACGGCGTGAATGAAGAAAACGCGGAATTCGTTTACGAAGGAGCGGAGGAAGCGGCAGACGTCCTGAAAGATGGAACGGTGGATGCGGTGTTCTGTATGGGCGGAGCGCCGGTGACTTCCTTTATGAAGCTGGCCATCACGGACGGGATCAAGATCCTGCCCATCGAAGGGGAGGCGGCAGATGCCCTGAAGGCAGAGTACCCCTTCTATCTGGATTACACCATCCCGGCCGGCAGCTATCAGGGCCAGGAGGATGATGTGGACACTCTGGGAGTGAAGACGATGCTGGTGGTGAACCAGGATGTGGATGAGGAACTGGTCTACGTGATGACCCGTGTCCTCTTTGAGAACGAGGAGGCGGTGACGGAAGCCAACGCAAAGGGAGCCGAACTCAATCCCCAGAAGGCCGGGGAAGGCGTCGTGATCCCCTTCCACGTGGGCGCTCTCAAGTACCTCAATGAAGTAGGCGTGCCGGTGAGAGAATAGTCTGGAGTCAGGAGTCTGAAGACTGGAGATTGAAAAACAGGAAAGCAAAAAGAGGATGTTCCAATTTGGGACATCCTCTTCCTTGATGGTTGTGTTTTCAAAATGCTTAAGACTTCAGTCTTTAGTCTTTAGACTCTTATTTCTGATCTTTCAGCAGGTCTCTGATCTCGCTCAGCAGTTTGACGTCTTCGGACGGTTCTTCCGGAGCAGGAGCTTCTTCTTCCTTCGGTCTCTTCGCTTTGTTGATCAGCTTGATCACAACGAAGATGGATAAGGCGATGAGCAGGAAGTCGATAACGTTCTGGATGAATGCACCATAAGCGATGGCATTGTCTTCAGTCATTACGTACTTCAGGTCTGCGAAGTTCACGCCGCCGGTGAAGATGCCCAGGATCGGCATGATCAGGTCATCGACCAGAGAAGTGACGATCTTCCCGAAGGCACCGCCGATGATAACGCCGATGGCCATGTCCATGACATTCCCCTGCATAGCAAACTCTTTGAATTCTTTGACGAATGATTTCATTGTTCCTTCTACCTCCATATTGCTTGTTTTACTTTTGTCGCTTTATTATAACCCTGCGGAAGAGGATTTGTAAAGGGAATTGCGCCACCAAAACCCCGAAAAAAATCAACAGACATCCCAGAAATTCCCGGGGCGTCAGAGATTCATCCAGAAGTATCGCTCCACCCACCACAGCGAACACAGATTCCAGGCTCATCAGCAGCGTGGCGATGGCCGGCGGGGTGTTCTTTTGACCGAGGATCTGGAAGGTAAACCCCAGTCCCACGGACATGATGCCGCTGTAGAGGAGCGGCACGGCGGCCATTTTCAGCAGTTCCAGTGAGAAGGTCTCCAGCAGGAAGGTGAATACGCCGCTGAGCAGGGCCGTCAGAAGGAACTCGATCACCGCCATTTTGATCCCGTCGGTTTTCGGAGAGTAGTGGTCGATGACCAGGATCTGGATGGCCCAGAAAAGGGAGCCGAGAAGACAGATCAGGTCGCCTTTGCCCACCCCCAGTTCCCCGGGCTTCAGGCAGAGGAAGTAGAATCCCACCGCCGCCAGCAGGATCCCTGCCCAGATGTTGGCGGTGATCTTTTTTTTCAGGAACAGCGCCAGCAGCGGCACCACCACGATGTATAGAGCGGTGATGAAGGCGGACCGTCCTGCGGTGGTATACTGCAGGCCGATTTGCTGCAGGTCGGAGCCCAGGAACAGAAAGATCCCCGAGAAGACCCCGGCTTTCAGAAGGGTCTTGTCCGGCCGGCCGTCCCGAAACCAGGGGACCTCCGGCGTTCCTCCTGTCAGGCGCTTCCGCCCGTCCAGTATCAATGAAAAGACCAATACGCAGCCGGCGCCCAGAAAGAACCGGGCCATATTGAAGCCGTGGGGACCCAGGGCTTCCATCCCGCTTTTTTGCGCCACAAAGCCAAACCCCCAGATGATGGCTGTGATGAGCAGCAAGAGGGGGGAGGCGATTTTCCGAATATCCATACACTCACTCC
>CADBSL010000144.1 GCA_902797345.1 uncultured Eubacteriales bacterium | reverse complement strand
TCGAGGAATTCCTCCAGCGGAATCGATGGCGCCTTGCAGTCTACGTGCATCTTCGGCCCGTCCTTGATGTCCGGGTTGTAGCGGTAAAGCGGCCAATAGCCGGATTCTACCGCACGGCGCATTTCGCCCTGCACATCGGCCATTCCCGCCTTGATCCCGTGCACTGTGCAGGGAGTATAGGCGACGATGACCGAAGGTCCCTTGTGCTCGACCGCTTCCTTGATCGCTTTCACGAGCTGGTTGAAGTCGTAGCCCATGCAGACTGAAGCGACATATACGTTGCCGTAGGTCTTGAGGATCTGCCCCAGATCCTTCTTCCGGCTCTTCTTTCCGGAGGCCTGGAATTCCGCCGTCGCGCCCAAAGGCGTGGCCTTGGAAGACTGTCCGCCGGTGTTTGAATAGACTTCGGTGTCGATGACGAACACGTTGATGTCCTCTCCCGTGGCAACGACGTGATCCAGCCCTCCGAATCCGATGTCATATGCCCAGCCGTCTCCGCCGTACATCCAGAACGTCTTCTTCGCCAGCATATCCTTTCTCTCCAGGATCTCCTTGGTCAGTTCAACGAAATCCTTCTCCATGGCATTCGCTTGCTTGACATCGCCGGCGATGACTTCTTCCATTTCCGCGATCAAAAGATCCGTCGCTTCGCGGTTTTTGTCAAGATCATCGTAGGTATCGAGCCACTGGAAGCCCACCGAGTTTTCCCCAGCCATTTCGAGCCACTTCAGCACCAGTTCCTTCTGACGCTCACGCTGTTGTCTGACCGAGAGAAACATGCCCAGGGCCAGCTCCGCATTGTTTTCAAACAGGGAATTGGTCCATGCGACGCCGTGTCCTCTCTTGTTCAGGCAATACGGAATGCTTGGCATGCCGGAACCCCACGCCTGGGAGCATCCGGTCCCGTTTGCCCAGTACACATTCTCACCGAACAGTTGGGTCAGCAGTTTTGCATAAGGAGTCTCTCCGCAACCCGCGCAGGCAGCAGAGAATTCAACCAGCGGTTGGTGGAACTGGCTTCCGCGGACGGAATAGCGGGAGAACAGATCCGCCTTGTCCGTCAGTCTCATCGCGTATTTCCAGTTCTTCAGATCCTTTTCATCCGGATGGGCGGGCACCATTTTGATTGCCGGATCCTTCGCCGGGCAGACCGGGATGCAGCTTCCGCAGCCAGTACAGTCGTGGGTAGAGATCTGCAGGCTGTAATACAGCTTTTCTCCCCGGTTGGATTTGTAGCCTCTCAGCGGTGTCGTCACGAAACCTTCCGGTGCCTTTTCCTTTTCTTGTTCATTGAGCAGGAAGGGGCGGATGACCGCATGGGGGCAAACGAAGGAACACCGGTTGCACTGAGAGCATTTTTCCGGATCCCATTCCGGCACGCGGACCGCCAGCCCGCGTTTTTCGTAGGCTGTCATGCCCATCGGCATGTGCCCGTCTTTCACTTTTTCCAGAACGCTGACCGGAAGGTTATCGCCGACCTGGTTGTCGATCGGCAGGACGATGTTGTCGATGATCCAGGGACGGCTGGGTTTTTTGACCTCGACGTCCTCACAATTCTTCCAGGACTTGGGGACTTCTACTTTCCGGAACCCATCAACACCGGCCTCAAGCCCGCGGATGTTCCGTTCGACCACGGCTTCGCCCTTGGACCGGTACTTTTTCCGTACCGCATCCTGCATCTTTACGATCGCCTGTTCTTTCGGAATGACCCCGCTGATCATGAAGAACGCAGCCTGAAGGATCGAATTCTTGTGTTCGCCCAGCCCTGCTTCCTCCGCCAGTCTGGTCGCGTTGATAATGTAGAAGGTAACGTTTTTTTCTGCCAGGAGCCTCTTCACCTTCGGTGAGAGGTGGTCTCCCACTTCCTCGGGCGACCAGGGGCAGTCCAAAAGGAGCGTTCCGTTCGGCTTGATTTCATCCACCACCTCGAAGTCGTTGATGAAATGATGGTTGTGACAGGCGACGAAATTTGCCTGCTTGACATAGTAGGAACTGCGAATCGGGTTCTGGCTGAAGCGCAGGTGGGACTTGGTCGTCCCCAGCGTCTTTTTGGCATCATATTCGAAGTACGCCTGTCCGTACTGATTGGTGGTGCTGTTGATAATATCAATGGTGCTCTTATTGGCGCCGACTGTGCCATCGCCGCCCAGCCCCCAGAATTTGCAGCTAATGAAATCATCGAGAATATCAAAATCCGGGTCCACCGGCAGTGATTTGTGCGTCACGTCATCAATGATGCCGATGGTAAAGCCGTCGATGGGATCGTCGGATGCC
>CADBSL010000143.1 GCA_902797345.1 uncultured Eubacteriales bacterium | reverse complement strand
TTTGAACCCGCGACCCACTGGTCCCAAACCAGTTGCGCTACCAAGCTGCGCTACACCCCGACAGCAATAATAATATACACCCAAACCAGGGGTTTGTAAAGTGGAAATTTTGTTTTTTTCGCCTGTTTTTTTTCATAGTTATTATGGAAATATCTTTACAATCTCCGCTATTTTATATAAAATTATAAAGTTAGAATAATATTACAAATCGAGGGATACACATGAATACATCAAAAAGTGAAGCGCTGGTGCAGCGCGACAAAAAAGTCATTGCACCCTGTTCGCATCTTTCCTATTTCCCATTGGCGGTGGCCAAGGCAAAGGGAGCGATCATCACAGATGTGGACGGAAATGAATTTATCGATTTCCTGACCAGTGCATCGTCGCTGAATCTGGGGAGTTCCAACCCCATCATCACCGAGGCGATCAAAAAGCAACTGGATCTTTTTACACAGTATACTCAGGCTTACAGTTACAATGAGCCCAGCATCTCCTATGCGGAGCGGCTGGTATCTGTTTACCCGGGCGGAGTCGATGCAAAAGTCTGCTTCGGGAACTGCGGTTCCGACGGCAATGACGCGGCGGTCAAATTCGCCAGAGCATATACCGAACGGTCCAAGATCATCACCTTCCTGAACGGCTATCACGGGAGCACTTACGGTTCGGCGACCCTGACCACCTGCACGACGTTGATGCACGAAGGGATGGGCCCCTTCCTGCCGGATTGCTACGTTTTCCCCTTCTACGGAATCGACCAGCCGGACGATGTGGTGGAAAAGGAATGCATCGCTCAGATGGAGATGGCTTTCGGTTCCTGGCTGCCGGCCAATGAAGTGGCGGCGGTGATCATCGAACCCCTGCAGGGGGACGGCGGACTGCTTCCGGCCCACCCGATCTTTATGAAAAAATTATACGATCTTTGCCAGAAGAACGGCATCCTCTTCATCTCCGAAGAAGTGCAGCAGGGCTTCTGGCGGACCGGGAAGATGTTTGCCATCGAGCACTACGACATCGTTCCGGACGGGATCATCATGGGCAAATCCATTGGCGCCTCCCTGACTCTGGGAGCTTTCATGGCCAAAACCAAGATCATCGACTGTCTGCCTGCTCCGGCACACCTGTTTACCCTGGGGGCCAATTCCATCGCCTGCGCGGCGGGGAACGCAGCATTCGACTATTACCAGACCGAAGAATTCCAGACGTTGCTGAAGAACAATATCGCCTTAGCAGAACGCAAGGCTGCAGAACTCAAGGAAAAGCACCCGGACATCGTGGCATTTACCCGGAACCTGGGCCTTTCCATGGGCATCGGCGTCCAGAAACCCGACGGCACACCGGACCTGGAAGGGGTCTTCAAGATCCTGTTCCACTGCTATGAAATGGGCCTGATCGTGATCTCCGTGGCAGGAAACATCCTGCGGATCCAGCCGCCTCTGAATATTGAACCGGAGCTGCTGGAAAAAGGATTTGATATTATTGACCAGTCCATGACAGACTTCAAAGCCGGCAAGATCAGCGATGAAGTCCTGAAGTATAAGGCTGGATGGTAATATACTATTAAGAACGAGGGGATTGGATAAAAGGACATTCTTTTTTGTGGGCAACAAATAAGGAGGAAGTATGGAAACAAAGAAAAGAGGGATCACCAGATGGTTGATCCCGGGCTTGATCTTCCAGTCGGTCGCGATCGGCGGAGGATACGGAACCGGTGCTGAGATCGCACAGTATTTCGGCGCCAGCGGGTTCGTGGGAGGCCTTTTGTCCGCGCTGGTCACATTGGTCATCTGGGCAGTGATGTGTGCCGTTACCTTCGAATTCGTTCGGGTCTTCAAGACCTATGATTACGGTTCCATGATGGGAAAACTGCTGGGCAAGGCAGGTTTCCTGTATGATATTCTGTATTATCTGATGATGTTCATCGTACTGGGCGTATTAAACGCCACCGCCGGCAGCATGATCACAGCGCTGACCGGAGTGACCAGATGGCTGGGTGTCGGGATCCTGTCCGTCGGCATCATTTACCTGGTATTCAAGGGCACAGTCATGATCGAAAGAGTGCTGTCCTTCTGGTCCTACGTATTATATGCGGTATACATCGTCTTTATGATCGTCGTATTCGTAAAATTCGGCAGCAACATTTCTGCAGAGTTTGCGAAGGGCGAGATCCACTCCAACTGGTTCACCAACGGTGCATCCTACTCCATCTACAACCTGGTAGTAGTACCGTTGATCCTGTACACGGTCCGTGACTGTGAAACCAGAAAAGAAGCGGTCGGAAGCGGCATCCTGGCAGGTATCCTGGGCGTTGTCCCGGGCATCCTCCTGCTGATCGTCATGGGCGCAGACTTTGCCACCGTGCAGGCAGCTGAGACTCCGGTTACCGTTATCTTTGAAATGTTGGATATGAAGTGGTTATATATCATTTTCGAAATCGTACTGTTTGGTACCCTGATCGAAACAGGTACCGGCTTCATCAAGGCGGTCGCCGACCGTATCGAAGCCGGCGTAGTCAGAAGCGGGAAAGAGCTGCCCAAATGGGGACATCCGGTCATCGTCATCGGCATGGTTCTCATCGGCGTGCTGATCTCCATCTTCGGTCTGCTGAACCTGATCGTAAAGGGGTATGGTACCTCTGTATGGGGCTTCCTGATCATCTACGCGATCCCGATGCTGACCCTTGGTGTATACAAGATCGCCAAGGCGGGCAAGAATCCGCAGATCGAACAGGCTCAGCCTCCGCAGGAATAATCCGATATTGCAAATTGAATGACTTAAAATTGTCCTTTGAGATTAGAAAGAACAGGCTCCCGCGAAAGCGGGAGCTGTTTTTTTATGAACCTTTTTCGGAACGGGATTTCCCGGCAGCGGGTTTTATGGTAGAATAGACGAATAGGAATGAATAATGCAGGAGGTAAATCATATGAGATTCTTCAGAAACTGGAACATCGGAAAACACATCGCCTTCGTGCTGTCCTTCTATGCGGCGGTGGCAGCTATCGTCAATGCCATCCTCTTCTGCATCGGAAGCAGGCACATCTCCCGGGAAATGGACATGGCGGGCAGCTGGGTGAAGCACATCAGCCCGGAGGAAAAAAAGCGTGCGGCGGTCCGCACCTATTTCAAGGAACCCCGGAAGTCCTTTAAGGTCGCCAATGGCATCATCGGCGCCTGCTGTCTGATCGACCTGGCGTCCTATCCCCTTGTCAAAAAGATGAGTGAGAAGCTGTAATGGAGATCCGAAGAGCCGAGAACGCCGGATTCTGTTTCGGCGTCAGCCGGGCGGTGGATATGGCCCGGCAGGCAGCGAAGGAGAGTCGGGCCTCCGGCAGGCGGGTGATGACTCTGGGGCCGCTGATCCACAACGAAATGGTGGTGGAAGACCTGCGGAAGGACGGAGCCGAGCCGGCGGAGACGCTGGAGGAAGTGCCGGAAGGAACGCTGCTGATCATCCGCTCTCACGGAGTGGGAAAGGCGGTCTATGAAAAGGCGCAGAGCCGCGGCATCGAGATCCTGGATGCTACCTGTCCTTTCGTGAAGAAGATCCATGAGATCGTCCGGGAAGCGGAGGAAAAGGGAAAGAGCATCGTGATCGTTGGCGACCGGGAACACCCGGAAGTCAAGGGCATCATGGGATGGTGCTCTTCTTCTGCAATGGTGATCAATCCGTCGGAACTGGAAGAGTTGACTTCCGGACCGGGAAAGGATCCGTTGCCGGAGGAGGTAACGATGGTGGCCCAGACCACGGCCAGAAGAGAAACGCTTCAGGCAGCGGCAAAGTGGTTCGAAGAACAGGGCGTTCGGGTAGAACTGCGGGATACGATCTGCGGTGCCACAAAATCCAGGCAGGACAGCTGCCGGGAAACGGCCTGCAGCAGCGACGTGATGCTGGTGATCGGGAGTCGGACCAGCTCCAACACAAAAAAACTCTTTGAAATCGCGAAGGAAGAATGCCCTCGCACATTTTTGATAGAAACAATTCAAGAATTACGAGATTTACCATTGAATGAAATAAAAAAATTTGATACAATAGGAGTTGCAGCAGGTGCATCTGCGCCTGAATGTATAATTAAGGAGGTTATTGCTACCATGAGTGAGTTTATCACTGAAAACAACCAGGAACAGAATGAAATGCTTGCGTATATGGAGGATATCGAAAAATCCTTACGTTTACCGGGCAGAGGAGAAATCGTTACAGGAGAAATCATTTCCGTCAGCGATAAGGAAATCGTTGTAAACTTAGGATGCAAGAAGGACGGCATCATCCCCAAGGATGAAGTATCCCTTGAACCGGATCAGAAGCTGACCGACGTTTTCAAAGCCGGAGATGAAATCGAAGCTAAAGTGTTAAAGACTAAAGATGATGATGGGAACATCTTATTATCAAAGAAAAAATTAGAAGTCAACGAGCACTGGAACGAAGTGAACGAGGCTTATGAAAATAAAACAGAAGTCGAAGTAAAAGTCACAAACAAGGTTAAGGGCGGCGTGATCGCGGTTTACAAAGAAGTATCCGGTTTCATCCCTCTTTCCCAGTTATCCGACAAGTTCACCGAAAACGTGGACGAATTCATTGGCCAGACTCTGACAGTAAAGGTTATCCAGACCAACCCCAAGAGAAACCGTGCGGTATTCTCCCACAGAGCAGTGCTGATGGAAGAAAAAGCGAAGAAGACAGAAGAATTCTGGAACTCCATCGAAGTAGGCGATGTAGTGGACGGCGTTGTCAAGAGATTTACCGATTACGGCGCATTTGTTGATATCGGCGGCGTAGACGGACTGCTCCACATTTCCGAGATTTCCTGGGGCAAGATCAAGAAACCGCAGGATGTACTGGAACTGGAACAGCACATCAAAGTAAAGATCCTGTCCATGAACAGAGAAAAAGGCAAGATTTCTCTGGGTCTGAAACAGACTACACCGGAACCCTGGGAAAACATCGAATCCAAGTATCAGGTTGGCGATGTGATCGAGGGTAAAGTTGTTCAGTTGAAGGAATACGGCGCATTCATCGAAATCGAACCGGGCCTGGATGGACTGGTACACATTTCCGAGATCGCCTTCAAGAGAGTGCAGAGCCCTGCCAACGAACTGGAAATCGGCCAGATCGTCAATGCAAAGATCCTGGACATCGACACCGAAAAGAGACGGATCAGCCTGAGCATCAAAGAAACTTTAGACAGAGATGCAGAAAAGGCAGAAACAGCTGCTCCGGAAGAAGCAGAAGCTGTGGAAGAAGAAGCTCCGGCAGAAGAAGAATAATCAAATCCTGGTGGAAGTTACAAAGCGGCGCGGCAGCGCCGCTTTTCATTTTTTGAGGCTCAAAAACCCCGGATTTCCAGTACTTTCAAGGCGGAAAAAAATTTTTTTAAAAAAAGAAAAATAATCGTTGACACAGGGATATTAAAATGTTAATATGTAAAAGCTGACGCGAGAGAGCGGACAGCGAGAACATTTAAAACTACATAGTGCAGGAAAACAGACAATTCCTTTAAC
>CADBSL010000142.1 GCA_902797345.1 uncultured Eubacteriales bacterium | reverse complement strand
TGGTTATCCTGAAGATAACCTCATTAATCTCTAATCCCAATACCCCTTTTGACAAAGCAAGCCTTCCCCGGCTTGTTTTGTTTTTACGGCGAAATCCGAGGACGGCCATGTATATCACTGAAAACCGCGTCAAATCCCATAAAGATCTGCTGCCCCAGACCAGTCTCTATTTTGACGGTTTTTCTGCAGCGGTAGTGGACATCGAGACCACCGGTCTGTCGGCGGCCCGGGACGCGGTGTTCCTGATCGGTGTGCTGACCCGGGACGAAAAGGGGCTGAAAGTCACCCAGTTTCTTGCCGCCTCCAAAGAGGAGGAGCCGGCGGTGCTGGCGGCTTTTTTTGATTTCATCAAGAGCTTCGAGCTGATTTTGAGCTACAACGGGACGGCCTTCGATATCCCCTTTATCAATAAAAGAGCGAAACGGCACAAGATAAAAGACAGGATCGATCCCTGCCGGTCGGTGGATTACCTGCGGATCTTCCGGACGTCTTATCTGACGAAGATCCTGCCGGATCTGAAGCTGAAGACGGTGGAGAAACTGGCGGGAGTGGACCGGGAAGACACCATTTCCGGGAAAGACTGCATCGCCATGTTCAAGGCCTTTTCGGAGCAGGGCGACCGGTTGGCGGGAAAGAAGGTCCTCCTCCACAATTTTGAAGACCTGTCCTGTTTCCCGGCGCTGGACAAACTCATCGCCAAGATCGACCTTCACGAAGCCCTTTTGAAGATCGGGTTCCCAGTCCGTTCCCGGACCCAAGGGATCTTCTTCGCAGAGGAGATCCATGCCGGCGGCGGAACGTTGAGGGTTCGGGGAAGCCTGCCGGACTGCCCCATGGACCTGGCCTATTACGGAGAAGACTTCACCCTGACCGCCGGCAGCCTGGAGGACCGGTTCGAGTTGGAGACTTCCGTGCCGGAGGGCGCCGTGCCAAGAGAGATCATCCAAACCGTCCGGGAGATCCTGGGGGAACTGTAAGTCGATAAGATCCTCTCCATCACTCAAGAAAAAACCCGGCCGCTTCCCGCCATTTCGGGACCAAAAGCCGAAGAATCTTTTCCTTGAAAAGAAAATGCCGAAATCTGTACTTTTCTGAGCCGATGTGATATAATGAGCATATCAGAAACATGAAGGATTACCAACGATATGTGAAAAGGAGGATCATCATGAACACCATCATCACCATCGCGAGAGAATATGGTTCCGGCGGTCGTATCATCGGACAAAGACTGGCGGAGGCTCTGGGCTATGAATTCTTTGACAGAAAGCTGATCGAAATGGCTGCAGAGAAAATGGGCTTCTCGGAAGAGTATGTGAGGGAAAACGAAGAAGTGAAGAACTTTTCCTTTATTTCCAACTTCTACTCGATCCCGGGCGAGCTGCCGGTGTCTGACCAGATCTTCATTGCAGAATCCAACGCCATCCGCGAAGCGGCGGAAAAAGGAAACTGCGTTATTGTCGGACGCTGTGCAGACTATGTGCTGAAAGATCACCCCGGATGTCTGAACATCTTCATCCACGCACCGATCGAAGACAGAGCCCGCCGGGTATTCGAAGAATATGACGAGGACGCGCCCAATATCCAGGTCCACATCCAAAAAGTAGACAAGAAACGGGCATCCTATTACAACTACATGACCCAGCAGAAATGGGGTCAGGCGGAAAACTACGACCTCTGTATCAACAGCAGTCTCGGCATCGACCTGACGGTCAACATGATCCGGGCGGCCGTAGAAGAATTCCAGAAAAAAATTCAGGAGGAATAAAGAGCAAACATGGAGAACACAAAATCAGGTCCTTCGCCTGTACCTCGGGAGAACAAAATGGGGACCATGCCCATCGGCAAGCTGGTCGTGACCATGTCCATCCCCATGATGATCTCGATGATCGTACAGGCACTATACAACATCGTAGACAGCGTATTCGTGGCGCAGATCAGTGAAAATGCCCTGACGGCAGTTTCATTGGCTTTCCCGATCCAGAATCTGATGATCTCGGTGGGGATAGGGACCGGAGTCGGTGTGAACGCGTTGCTTTCCAAAAGTCTGGGAGAAAAAAACTTTTTCATGGCGAATAAAGCAGCCAACAGCGCTTTGCTGTTGGCTTTTCTCAGTTGGCTGGCCTTCGTGGTGATCGGTTTCACCGTCACCCGGCCTTTCTTCGTCATGCAGACGGATGTAACGGAGATCATCGACTATGGTCACCAGTATATGCTGATTTGCAGCGTTCTGTCGGTCTTCGTTTTCCAGGAGATTGCCGTGGAACGGCTGCTGCAATCCACCGGAAAGGCGACGCTTTTCATGATCGTCCAGGCGGTGGGCGCCATCACCAATATCATTTTCGACCCGATCCTGATCTTCGGGCTGGGGCCCTTCCCCAGACTGGAAGTGGCCGGTGCCGCATATGCCACGGTCTTCGGACAGTTCATGGGCATGGTGGTGGGCATCGTGCTGAACCGGAAATATAATCCGGAGATCACACTGAAGTTTTCGGAGATCATCCACCCCTACGGTCCCGCCATCAAACGGATCTACACCGTGGGAGTGCCCTCCATCATCATGGGCTCCGTGGGCTCCGTCATGGTCTTCGGGATGAACAAGATCTTACTGGTATTCTCCACCACCGCCACGGCGGTCTTCGGAGTCTACTTCAAATTGCAGAGTTTCTTCTTCATGCCGGTGTTCGGTCTGAACAACGGTACGGTCCCCATCATCGCCTACAACTACGGCGCCAAACGGGGTGACCGGATGAAGGAGACTGTGGTGGTCGGGATGAAGCTGGCCTTCGCTATCATGGCGGTGGGGACGGCGATCTTTATGATCTTCCCGAGACAGCTGATGATGATGTTCAACGCGTCGGAGAATATGATCTCCATCGGCGTGCCCTGTCTTCGGATCATCAGCCTGGTATTCTGCTTCGCCGCCATCGCCATCATCGCCGGATCCACCTTCCAGGCGGTGGGCAACGGGTTCATGAGCATGTGGGTATCGGTCCTGAGGCAGTTGGTGATCCTGCTGCCGGCGGCCTTCCTGCTGTCCCTGTCGGGGAAT
>CADBSL010000141.1 GCA_902797345.1 uncultured Eubacteriales bacterium | reverse complement strand
TCTTTTTTGGTGGAGCTAAGGAGGCTCGAACTCCTGACCTCTTGACTGCCAGTCAAGCGCTCTCCCAGCTGAGCTATAACCCCATATGGGCGGTCCCTGTCATTTCCGCCCCTATATAATACCACCTACAGCAGTCCCTTGTCAATCTTTAGCTGTAAAATTCGTTTAAGACTTTCGTCGATCCGGTCCTCGGAAAGAGCCCCGGAATCCACCGCATTTTCCATGGTTTCAACGGCTCCCGCCAGGTCGCCGGTGCACAGAAGGATGTCGTTGCCGGCCTGGAACGCCTTCAGCGCCAGTTCCGACTGAGTGTAGCTGTTGGACACAGCGCCCATATTGAGGGCGTCAGTGATGACGATCCCCTTATACCGCATATCCTCCCGCAGGATGCCCTGGATGATCTCGGACGAAAGAGTCGCAGGCTGGGAGTCGATGTTGGAGACGGTGATGTGTCCCACCATGACCATATCCGCGCCGGCTTTGATTCCCGCCACGAAGGGGATGAGATCCTCGCTCTTCAGCTGGTCCAAAGTCTTGTTCACATAGGCGCTGCCCTCGTGAGAGTCCTCCGCCGTGTCCCCGTGTCCCGGGAAATGCTTCAGGACGCAGGCCACACCGCCGCTGTGGAAGCCCTTGACGGCTGCAGACACCAGATCCGCCGCTTCGCTGTAATCGTCGCTGTACGCCCGCTGGCCGATGACCGTGTTCTCTTCATTGGACCAGGTATCCGCCACCGGGGCAAAATCCAGATTGAACCCCAACGCCGAAATGTCCGAGGCGATGGTCTTCGCGTTGCTCTTCGCCTTTTCCGCCCCATCCTTCCGGTAAGTATACATATCCTTGAATTTCGTCGTTCCCAGATTGTCCGCCACCCGGGCAACGGTCCCCCCTTCTTCATCCACGCTGATGAAGAGCGGGATCCCGATCTGCTCATTGGCGAAACTCTGGATCCGGGAGATCATAGTCTTCGTTTGTTCCTGACTGACCAGGTTGTCGGAGAAGTAGATGACGCCTCCCACAGGATATTCCTTGAGCTGCGCCCGCGTCACGTCACCGGCAGCCGTGACCGCGCTGTCGGAGTCGGTCAACTCCTCCGGTGTGACGATGAACAGCTGGCAGATCTTATCGTGCAGGGTCATGTCCTCGATCAACCGGTCCACCTTGTCGCTGGCGGCTTTTTTGGATTCTTCGGACGCTGCCTGGGTCTCCTCCTTGGTGCCGACGCTGACGGCCGGCTTGTCTTCGCCGCCGAACCGGTCCATGAGGGAATGGACGCCAAAGGCTCCCAATCCCACCACAATGATCAGGGGGATGATGATGAACCAGAAGATCCTCCTTCGCTGGATCCTTTTGCGCCGATTATACTCTTCTCTGGTCATTCTTCTTTTCATTTCAGGATCTCACCTCATTCCACATGCCTGCCGGCAAAATGAGCCGGGTTATGCGTAAAGCAGGAATGCGCGGTAGCCTTTTTCCGCTTCATAAATATCCGCTTTGCTGGTTACTTCCCAAGGAGCGTGCATGCTGAGCACCGCCACGCCGCTGTCGATGACTTCCATCCCGTACAATGCCAGGATGTAGGCGATGGTCCCGCCGCCGCCGATATCCACCTTGCCCAGTTCCGCGGTCTGGTAGTGGACACCGTTGTCGTCCATGATCCGTCTCAGATCTGCCAGGTATTCCGCATTGGCATCGTTGGAGCCGGATTTGCCTCTGGCGCCGGTGAATTTATTGAATACCAGTCCGTGGGACAGGAAGGATGCGTTCTTTTTCTCGAAAGCGGAAGCGTACGCAGGGTCGAAGCCCGCGTTGACGTCGGAGGACAGCATCCGGCTTCTCTGCAGCGCCCGCCGCAGGTTGATCTCGGAATACTCCCCGGTCAACAGCATCAGTTCCGCCACGGTATTTTCAAAGAATCTGGATTCCATCCCGGTGGCGCCTACGCTGCCGATCTCTTCTTTGTCCACGAAGAGGCAGCAGGAGGTCTTTTCCGTCTCTTCCACTTCCAGCATCGCCTTCAGGGAAGTATAGGCGCATACCCGGTCGTCCTGCCCGTAGGAAAGGATCATGCTCCGGTCAAAGCCGGCTTCTCTGGCGGCTCCCGCCGGTACTGCTTCGATCTCCGCCGAGATGAAGTCTTCTTCTTCGATGTCGTACTGTTCCTTCAGCAGCTTCAGCACATTGGCCTTCACTGCTTCTTTCTCAGTCCCCGCCAGGGCTTCATTGCCGATCAGGATATTCAGGTCCTCGCCTTCTACCACTACTGCGCCCTTCTTCTGCATCTGTTCCTGAGCCAGGTGGATCAGCAGGTCTGTCACGCAGAATACCGGGTCCCCTTCCTTCTCACCGATGTTGATGTCGATGGAAGTGCCGTCCTTCTTCACGATGGTGCCGTGAAGGGCCAGCGGCAGGGTCACATACTGATATTTTTTGTTGCCGCCGTAGTAGTGGGTGTCCAGGAACGCCAGTTCACCGTCTTCAAACAGCGGGTTCTGTTTGATATCTAATCTGGGAGAGTCGATGTGGGCTCCCAGGATGTTCATCCCTTCAGTCAAAGG
>CADBSL010000140.1 GCA_902797345.1 uncultured Eubacteriales bacterium | reverse complement strand
TTTTACGCCGCCGGCGTATTCCATTACTTCACCACGCAGCAGATCCGGGCCATGGTGACCACCATGGCAGAGCGATTCCCGGGAGGACGGCTGGTCTTTGATGCGGTCGGCAAGTTTGGACGGGACGTGCTCATGAGGAGCACTTTGAGAAATATGGGAATAAAGGACGTGTCCGGGCTGTTCTGTGTGAATGACGCGTCGGATCTGGAAGGATGGTCGCCGAAGGTGAAGCTGACGGCGAGGAAGAGCTATATGCAGGGCTACTATACACTCAATGACCCGAATATCAAGGGCATCCACCTTTTTTTGGCCAAACTCTGCGACAGCCTGGCGAAGATGTATATCCACAGGATGGAGTTTATGGAATGATCAAAAGCGGCAGCACCCCTTCAGGGGTGTTGTTTTTTATGGGGAGTTTTGGTATCATTTCAATAGTAAAAGAGGAAATGACCATGAACGGAAAAAGCGATAAAACCAAAATCAAAAGTATCACCTTTGAGGAACTGGAGGCTTTTGTTGAATCCCTGGGAGGGAAGAAGTTCCGGGCAAAGCAGGTCTTTGAGTGGATGCACAAGGGCGTCCGGTCCTTTGAGGAAATGAGCAATCTGCCGAAGTCTCTGCGGGAAGCGTTGGAGGAAAAGGCGGATCCGGAAGCGCTGGTGACGGAAACGGTCCAGGTGTCCAAAAAGGACGGGACCCGGAAGTACCTGTTCCGGCTGTCCGACGGCCAGTTCGTGGAGAGCGTGCTGATGAAATACAGCTATGGGAACACGGTCTGCATCTCCACCCAGGCCGGGTGCCGGATGGGCTGCGCCTTCTGCGCCTCCTGCGAGGGGGGACTGATCCGGGATTTGACCGCCGGGGAGATCCTGGACCAGGTGCTGGCGGTGAGCCGGGATATCGGACAGAAGGTGGACCATGTGGTGGTCATGGGGGTGGGAGAACCCTTTGACAACTATGAGAACCTGGCCCGGTTCCTGAGGAATATCCACGACGAACGGGGTTTTGGGATGAGTTTTCGGAGCATCACCGTCTCCACCTGCGGGATCCTGCCGAAGATCCGGCAATTCGCGGATGATTTTCCCCAGGTGACGCTGGCGATCTCCCTCCATGCTTCCAATGAACAGATCCGGGCGAAGTTGATGCCGGTGGATCGGACCTATCCCTATGAGGACCTGCTGGAGACGGCCCGGGAGTATGTGAAGAAGACCAACAAAAGGATCACCTTCGAATACATCCTGATCGACGGGGTCAATGACTCCACCCGGCAGGCGGAGGAACTGGCCCGACAGCTGCGGGGACTCCTGTGCCACATCAACCTGATCCCCTTCAACGAGGTGCTGGGAAGAGGGTTTTCTTCCGCTAAACCGGAGCGGGTCCGGCTTTTTCAGGAAGCACTGCAGCAAAAGGGGTATGAAGTGACGGTGCGCCGGGAACTGGGCAGCGATATCGACGGGGCCTGCGGACAGCTGAGGGCGAAGAAGAATGAGCAGGGTGCTGGAAGCTGGAAGCAAGAAGCCTGACATTTGCAGTCAAAAGCTCGTGGGCCCCAGCTAAAAAGCTCGCTGCTGAAAGCTCCAGGCTGATCGCTTCCGGCTGCCGGCTCCCCGCTTCCTAAAAAACTTGCTCGGATTTTGTTGCGGGCCTTCAAGATTACTGATATAATGAAGTATCAGAACGAAAGTACCGATACGTTGATATAACAGTAAATAAAAGGGAGGTTGATGACAATGGTAAAGATTATGGTCGGCAAGAAGGGCAGCGGCAAGACGAAGAAAATGATCGATTCTGCCAATGATCAGGTGATGAGCAGCAAAGGCAGCATCATTTTTATCAACAACGACAAACGGCTCAGCAGAGAACTGAACTACCGGATGAGAGTCGTCAGCGCAGAGGACTACCAGCATCTGGGCAACATCGATGAATTCACCGGGTTTATCCTGGGGATCATCAGCATGGATCACGATATCGAAACGATTTATATAGACAGTATTACGAAACATGCCAACATCTCGCTGGAC
>CADBSL010000139.1 GCA_902797345.1 uncultured Eubacteriales bacterium | reverse complement strand
TTTTACGCCGCCGGCGTATTCCATTACTTCACCACGCAGCAGATCCGGGCCATGGTGACCACCATGGCAGAGCGATTCCCGGGAGGAAGGCTGGTCTTCGATGCGGTCGGTAAGTTTGGAAGGGACGTGCTCATGAAAAGCACTTTGAGAAATATGGGAATGAAGGACGTGTCCGGGCTGTTCTGTGTGAATGACGCGTCGGATCTGGAAGGGTGGTCGCCGAAGGTGAAGCTGACGGCGAGGAAGAGCTATATGCAGGGCTACTATAAACTCAACGACCCGAATATCAAGGGCATCCACCTTTTTTTGGCTAAACTCTGCGACAGCCTGGCGAAGATGTATATTAACAGGATGGAGTTTATGGAATGATCAAAAGCGGCAGCACCCCTTCGGGGGTGTTGTTTTTTGCGGCGGGGTTTGTTATGATTTCAGTAAACAATGATTTGAAAGAAATGACGTGAAGACGATGAAGGATAAAGCAAGAATCAAAACCATGACGTTTTCCGAACTGGAAAACTATATGACGGAAACCGGCGAGAAGAAGTTCCGGGCAAAGCAGGTCTTTGAGTGGCTGCACAAAGGCGTGCGGACCTTTGAGGAAATGAGCAACCTGCCGAAGGCTCTGAGGGAAAAACTGGCGGAGGAAGCGGACCCGGAAGCGCTGGTGACGGAGACGGTCCAGGTGTCCCAAAAGGATGGGACCCGGAAGTACCTGTTCCGGCTGTCGGACGGACAGTTCGTAGAGAGCGTGTTGATGAAGTACAGCTATGGGAACACGGTCTGCATCTCCACCCAGGCCGGTTGCCGGATGGGTTGTGCTTTCTGCGCCTCCTGTGAAGGAGGGCTGATCCGGAACCTGACCGCCGGGGAGATCCTGGACCAGGTGCTGGCGGTAAGCCGGGATATCGGACAGAAAGTGGACCATGTGGTGGTCATGGGGGTGGGAGAACCCTTTGACAATTATGAAAACCTTGCCCGGTTCCTGAAAAATGTTCATGACGAAAGGGGCTTTGGGATGAGTTTTCGGAGCATCACCGTATCCACCTGTGGGATCCTGCCGAAGATCCGGCAGTTCGCGGAAGATTTCCCCCAGGTGACCCTGGCCATCTCCCTTCACGCGTCCAATGAACAGATCCGGGAGAAACTGATGCCGGTGGACCGGACTTATCCTTATGACAAACTGTTGGAAACGGCCCGGGAATACGTGAAGAAGACCAATAAGAGGATCACCTTCGAATATATCCTGATCGACGGAGTCAACGATTCGACCCAGCAGGCAGAGGAACTGGCCCGGCAGCTCCGGGGGCTCCTGTGCCATATCAACCTGATCCCCTTCAATGAAGTATTGGGCAGGGGTTTTTCTTCTGCAAAGCCGGAGCGGGTCCGGCGGTTCCAGGAAGTGTTGCAGCAGAAGGGATACGAAGCGACGGTACGCCGGGAACTGGGCAGCGATATCGACGGAGCCTGCGGACAATTGAGGGCGAAGAAGAATGAGCAGGGTGCTGGAAGCTGGAAGCAAGAAGCCTGACATTTGCAGTCAAAAAATCGTGGGCCCCAGCCAAAAAGCTCGCTGCTGAAAGCTCCAGGCTGATCGTTCCCGGCTGCCGGCTCCCTGCTTCCTAAAAAACTTCCTCGGATTTTGTTGCGGGTCTCCAAAATTACTGATATAATGAAGTATCAGAATGCGAACACCGATAGTTGACATAATAGTATTTGATTGGAGGTTGATGACAATGGTAAAGATTATGGTCGGCAAGAAGGGCAGCGGCAAGACAAAGAAAATGATCGATTCTGCCAATGATCAGGTAATGAACAGCAAGGGCAGCATCATTTTTATCAACAACGATAAAAGACTCAGCAGAGAGCTGAATTACCGGATGAGAGTCGTCAGTGCAGAAGACTATCAGCATCTGGGAAACATCGATGAATTCACCGGATTTATCCTGGGGATCATCAGCATGGATCACGATATCGAAACGATTTATATAGACAGTATTACGAAACATGCCAACATCTCGCTGGAC
>CADBSL010000138.1 GCA_902797345.1 uncultured Eubacteriales bacterium | reverse complement strand
GTCCTTAGCGATCGGCGAGCTCCGCAGGAGCGAAGACGGAGCTTAGTACCGCTGCGAGCGAACACATAGCGAAAGCGTGTCCCGAGAGTTTCTTCGGATGCACAAGACGAATTTCAGTTATACGGTGAATCAAATGGCTCTCAATGCCTGATCAAGGTCTTCGATCAGGTCGTCGGCGTTTTCGATGCCGCAGGAGTACCGGATCAGGTCCGGGGAAACTCCGGCGGCTTCCAGTTCCTCATCGTTCATCTGCCGGTGGGTGGCACTGGCCGGGTGCAGGCAGCAGGTCCGGGCGTCCGCCACGTGGGTCTCGATGGCCGCCACCTTCAGGTTCTTCATAACGGTGGAAGCGGCTTCCCGTCCTCCTGCCACGCCGAAGCTGATGACGCCGCAGGTGCCGTTCGGCATGTATTTCTGAGCCAGTTCATAGTACTTGTTCCCCGGCAGCCCGGCGTAATTCACCCAGCTGACCTTTTCGTGAGCATCCAGGAATTCCGCCACCTTCTGGGCATTTTCGCAGTGACGCTGCATCCGCACGTGAAGGCTTTCCAGTCCCATGTTCAACAGAAAGGCGTTCTGGGGGGACTGGATGGAACCGAAGTCCCGCATGAGCTGGGCTGTGGCCTTGGTGATGAAGGCGCCGCCCTGTCCGAACCGCTCTGCATAAACGACGCCGTGGTAGCTGTCATCCGGTGTGGTGAGCCCGGGGAACTTGTCCGCATGGGCCATCCAGTCGAAGTTGCCGGAGTCCACGATGCAGCCGCCGACGCCGGCGCCGTGACCGTCCATGTACTTGGTGGTGGAGTGGGTCACGATGTCCGCCCCCCACTCGAAGGGCCGGCAGTTCACCGGAGTGGCAAAGGTGTTGTCGATGATCAGCGGCACTCCGTGGGCGTGGGCCGCTTTGGCGAATTTTTCGATGTCCAGGACGATCAATGCCGGATTGGCGATGGTCTCCCCGAAGACTGCTTTGGTGTTGGGTTGAAAGGCCGCGTCCAGTTCCTCCGCCGTACAGTCCGGATCCACAAAGGTGAACTCGATCCCCATCCGCTTCATGGTCACAGCGAAGAGGTTGTAGGTGCCTCCGTAGATGGTGGAAGACGCCACCACATGGTCGCCGCAGCCTGCGATGTTGAACACGCTGTAGAAGGAAGCCGCCTGGCCGGAAGAAGTCAGCATGGCCGCTGTGCCGCCTTCCAGAGCGCAGATCTTCGCCGCCACCATATCGTTGGTGGGGTTTTGCAGTCTGGTATAGAAATACCCTTCTGCCTCCAGGTCGAAGAGCTTGCCCATGTCTTCGCTGGTGGCATATTTAAATGTCGTGCTTTGGATGATGGGGATCTGTCTGGGTTCTCCATTTCCCGGGGTATATCCCCCCTGCACACATCTGGTTTCGATTCTGTCTTTCTTCATCTCTCTTTCCTCCTTGTTCGAGCTCTGAGCTTAAAGCCCGGAGCTTAAAAATCAAAAAACCCGCCTCAACATCGTTGAGACGGGTCATTCCCGCGGTACCACTCAAATTGCAGCCTTCGCTGCCTCTCTGCAGACTCCAACAAGTCCTGTGCACTAACGCCGCACCTGCGTAAGGCCCTACCGCTTTCGCCTCGAACCTTCAGCTCCGGAGCCATAGACCCTGGGGACTTCCTCTGCTGCCTCGCACCACCCGGCAGCTCTCTGTGAGATTCCATCTCCGGCCCTCTCCATCACAGCCTTTCTATCTGAGTTATTATTTTGTTGGCTTATTATATCACCATTGTTCGAAATGTTCAACGGTTTTTTCACGCCGCCGGACTATTCGCCCTGAGCCGCTTCTTCGCCTTCTGCTGCCGCCGCATCATCCGCTGCTTCTTCTGTAGCAGCCGGCTCTTCCGCTGTTGCATCTTCTTCCGCCGCAGCACCTTCCGTATCCGCACCGGTTCCCGGTTCTACGATCTTGGCATTATCCAGCAGGAATTCAAAGACTTCATTCCACAGGATGCTGGTGATGATGGTGTCCTTGTCGTAGGCTTCTTCCAGGGCTTCGATGGATTCATATCCCAGGGATTCCACGTACTTCTGAGCTTCTTCTTCGTAAGCACCCTCCGTCACGGCAATGTTTTCATTCCGTGCGATGGTGTACATAATCATCTCTTCCTTGACGCTTTCTTCCGCATAGGTCTTGGCTTCTTCCGTGAACTGTTCCTCTGTCATGCCGGTCATGGAGATGAAATCATCCCAGCTCATTCCGTAGCTTTCCGCATACTGTTCGTAGTAATCCTTCATTTCCTTCTGCTTTTTCGCTACTTCTTCTTCCGGGTATTTGATGACTTCACTGTTGTCCATCACCTTCTGCCAGGCTGTGGACATCATAGCCTGCTTCGCGGATTCTTCCGCCTGTTCTTCCAGGTCTTCCCGAACGGCTTTCTTATATTCTTCCACCGTCTTATAGTCTTCCTTCAGGGACTTGACATATTCGTCATTGAGTTCCGGAACATTCTCTTCGGAAACGCTGTTCACCTTGACGGTGAAAACGACTGCCTTGCCGGACAGTTCTTCGTTATTCACATAAGGATCCGGGAAAGTCAGATTCAGTTCCTTGGTGTCGCCCTTGGAAGCGCCTACCAGACCTTCTTCAAAGCCTTCGATGAAAGCGCCGTCTCCCAGTGTCAGGTCATACCCCTCGGCGTTGCCGCCGTCAAAGGGTTTCCCGTCCACTTTGCCTTCGTAGTCAATATTCACTCTGTCGCCGTTTTCCGCCGGCCGGTCCACTTCGTCCCAGCTGATCTTGGATTCCAGTTCGCTGGTGATCTCGGACTGAACGTCTTCATCCGTCACTTCTTCCGGATCTACTCGTTCCACTTCGATTCCCTTATACTCGCCAACGGTCACATATTCCGACAGGTCATAATCGTACTGTTTTTCAGAGGTTTCCACCTTGCTGGAGCTGCAGGCACTCATGGAGAATACCAGAGCGAACGCCAGCGCTAAAGCCAGTATTTTCTTATACATTATCTTGTTCATTCCTTTCTCAAATTAATGGATTATGTTCACTCAACAGTTATACCATAATTCCTTCGGAAAGAAAAGTGGGAGTTTGAAAAATCACAAAATCGTAACAAAAAGAGTCAACGGGACTCACTCCAGGGTCACCTGGATCAGCACGGGGTTATGGTCGGAGACCTTGAATCCCAGATCCTGGGCCGCGGCTTCGGTGACCGTGATGTTTTTGGATACGATGAAACCGTCGATCAGGTAATACTGGAAGCTTTCCGGATCCGCCCCCTTGTAGGGCTGATCCAGGCTCCGGCAGCTGGGCACCTCCCCGTCCATCAGGAACTGCCAGTTCCCGCCGAAGGCGGTCACGTCGATCCATCCTGCTTCCCATTTGCCGGGCTGAGCCGGAGGAGCGTCATTGTCTCTGGAGGAAAAGACCTGATTGAAGTCGCCGCCGGCGATCACGTAATTCCCCTTCTCGTATTCTTCATCCAGGATCCCCTTCAGCTCCCGGGTCTGGGCGATCTTCCCTTCCCCGCTGTCGTAAGCCTCCAGGTGCAGATTGATCAGCACCAGCTCCTTGTCGGAGCCTTCCACCGGGATCCGGGAAACCAGCAGGCAGCGCTTCAGATTCGCGGTGCTCACCGGCCAGGAAAAAGGCACCGGCAGCTGGATCCGTTCCGCATCCCCCACCGGATAAGAAGAAAAGGTAGCGATGCCGGAATGCACTTTCCCGATGGGCGGCAGGGGATAGGGAACGAAGAAGACCTTGAAATTCGCCGCAAAGGACGCGCTGTACCCTTCCATCTCGTCCTTCACCATCTCATACTCATTGACGTGGTGGGACCGCTGGGAGTCGATGTCCGTTTCCTGAAGCAAGAGAATGTCCGGCTGCGCCTGACCGATTTCCGCCAGGACCCCCTCCATATTGCTCAGGACCCGGTCCTTGTCGGCCGTGTTGACGCTTTCGCCGCCGTCCATAAAGAAGTCCGCATTGTCCCCCAATGCCCCGTACCCGATATTCCAGGTCATCAGGGAGAAGGTCTCTCCCACGGAAAGGGTCTTTCCCGCCTGTCCTTCCACCATCAGCGTCTCCCGGTCTGCAGGTTTATATTCCGTCAGTGTCATGAATCCGAAAAAGGCTGCGGCCAAAAGGAGGATGACCAAAAGCACCAGCACTGCTTTTTTGATGATCCGGCGTCCTTTCCCGCGGCCGACTGCCGTCTGAATGTTATTTGTCTTCATTTCCCTCTTCTCCTTCCAGCCACTCCATTACCCTTGGAGCAGCGATCCGAAACCACACAGCGAATTTGTCCGGCTCTTCCCGAAGCTCCCGGCGCAGGTCTTCAAAAGAGACCCACCGCCAGTCCATGACTTCCTCCGGATCCGGAGTGAAGCCGCCGTCGTAGTCTCCGATGAAAACGTGGTCGAATTCATGTTCGTAGAGGTCTTCCGCAAACTGGTGCTTATACACGAAGGAGAAGATCTCCCGGACCGGACAGTCGATGCCGGCCTCTTCCATCAGCCGCCGCCGGGCTGCTGCTTCTGTTTCTTCCCCCGGCCGTGGGTGGGAACAGCAGGTGTTGGCCCAAAGCCCTCCGGAGTGGTATTTGTGGAGGGCCCTCCGCTGGATCAGCATCCGGTCCCCGTTATACAGAAAAACGGAAAACGCCCGGTGCAGGTCACCCCGGCGGTGAGCCTCTTCCTTGGTGACTTCGCCCACCGGCTCGTCGTGAAGATTCACTAAAATAATAGTCGGATTCATTTGAACTGCCTTTCTTTTCTGATATAATATGTTAGTATATTACTGTGACCCATTATATATCCCCGGACTGGGGAGAATCAACGGGTCCAAAGGAAAAGCCATGGAAAAAATCATAAAATTCATGACGAATCGGCTGGTGATCGCCGCGCTGCTGGTGTTCCTGCAGCTGTTGGTCCTGGTGACGGGGATCTACCTGATGACGGACAAATATGTCTACATCCACGGGATCTTCATCGTGATCAGCATCGCCGTCGTCTTCTACATCATCAATAAAAAAGAGAATCCGTCCTACAAGCTGGCCTGGATCATCCCCATCCTGATCTTCCCGATCTTCGGAGGGTTGTTCTATCTGGTCTTTGGTTCCCACCGGGTAGGCAAACACATCAAATCCCAGAACATCAAAGCCAGCAAAGAAACGGCGGACCTGTTGAAACAGGATCCGGATGTGCTCAAAGAGATCCGGGCCATGGATCCGGGGGTCTACAACCAGGTCCACTACCTGGGCACCGCCCACCGGGGCACTGGTCCCGACGACCATGTGCCGGCCTCCATCTTCCCGATCTATAAAAACACGGAGACGGAGTACCTGAGTCCGGGAGAAAAATTCTTTGAACGGCTGCTGGAAGAACTGGAAAAAGCCCAGCAGTTCATCTTCATGGAATACTTCATCATCGAAAACGGCTATATGTGGGACAATATCCTGGAGATCCTTCAGCGAAAGGTCCGGGAAGGCGTGGAAGTCCGGATCATCTACGATGACATCGGCTGCGCCATGAAGCTCCCGCCGAAATACAACCACACCCTGATCCGGAAATTCGGCATCAACTGCCGGGTCTTCAACCCCTTCCGGGCCCACGTCTGGAGCGTACCGATCCTGAATAACCGGGATCACCGGAAGATCACCGTTATCGACGGGAACGTGGGATTCACCGGCGGCATCAACCTCTCCGACGAATACATGAACGTGACCCAGCCCTTCGGACAGTGGAAGGACTCCGGCGTCATGCTCCGGGGAGAAGCGGTGTGGAGCCTGACAGTGATGTTCATGCAGATGTGGAACCTCTGCGGGGAATACGAAAACTTCCCCTACAGCCGGTACGCCCCCTACATCTACAGCACGAAGCCCTTCGGCAACGACGGCTACGTGATGCCCTACGGGGACAGTCCCCTGGACAATGAGATCCAGGCGGAGATGGTGTACCTGAACATGATCAACAAGGCGAAACACTACATCTACATCAGCACCCCCTACCTGATCATCGACAACGAGCTCACCACCAGTCTGACCCTGGCGGCCAAGAGCGGGGTGGACGTGCGGATCGTGACGCCCCACCAATACGACAAATACTACGTCCACATCTGTACCCAGGCCAATTTCCCGGAACTGATCCAGGCCGGAGTGAAGATCTACGAATACAAATCCGGCTTCATCCACTCCAAGACCTTCCTGTGCGACGACGAGATCGCCACGGTAGGGACGGTGAATCTGGATTACCGGAGCCTGTACCTGCACTTCGAGTGCGGCACCTTCATGTACCGTTCCTCGGCAGTGGGGCAGCTGAAGGCGGACTATATGGATATGTTAAAGGACTGTGTGCCGGTGACTTTGGAACAGTGCAGCAATGTGAGCATTTTCGTGAAGCTCCTGCGGGGTTTCCTGAAAGTATTCGTGCCCCTTCTGTAACAGGAAGTACAATAATCACTCACGCTTTTTTCCGATTCCGTTCATGAAACTGTCATATTGAAACGGTATCCTATGGGTGTAAAGAAAAAACCTAACCACCCTACAACATAAGAACACATAATCCCGCATTCTCCCCCGATTGCGGGATTTCTCCTTTTTTGAGATGGGTGAACTCAAAAGATCCTGAGGCTGCAGACCTCAGGATCTTCTTCTATCTCCTATCTATAATCTTCGATCTCTCTACTCTTCCGAAAACAGCTCTTTCAGCGCCTCCGCCGGCGTCATAGCCTGGATACCTTCCGGATCCTTCAGTCCGGCTTCTGCGTCCGGGTTCCACCGGAACCGTCCGGCGTTTTCCCCTTCAAAGGTCAGATAGACCTTCGGGTCGCAGAGATAGATCGGATACCGCTCGTACCAGGTCGGATAGTATTTGGACATGTACTGATCCGCCAGTTTGTAGGCTTCACAATCCTTGTCTGTCCCGATGGCGCTGAGTTCCACACCGCCGCCGGGCTGATTCGTCCGGCTGCGTGCCGGCGTGCAATGCAGCAGCACGATGCTGCCATCGCTGCAGGTCCCCAGGGAGATCCAGACGTGGCCTTTGATACTGATCACGTCTCCCGGCTTCAGACCGGTGTTGTCCTGGGCCCATTCGCCCCAGCCCTTTGCCGCCAGCCGTTTGGCGAAACCTGTGGATCCGCCCACATACCCGGGCTCCCCATCCTTCGTCTCAAAGGTGTTATAGACCGTCCAACCCACGAAACCGGAACAATCCAGCCCTGCGTAATAATATTCGTTATACCCGCCATAGGGGTAATAACTGGTCAGAGGATCCGCTTTCGCCGGATCATTGTCCTTTTCTTTGTACGTATAATTCACATCGTTTTCATTAAAGAACTTCACCCAGTCCGGGGAAACCCCCAGGGTCCGGGTCTGGATCGAGGAACCTTCATCCTGCCAATCCCAGCCGCCGCCATAGATATACAGGGTGGTGCCCACCGGCTCCAGGCCGGTCTGCAGGAAGTTCTTCAGAGTCAGCGTTCCCGGTGTCCCGCTGATGGGAGGGGTATAAGAAATAGCCTCTCCCGGGATCTCCCTGACAGCCGTCACGGTATCACCGTCGATGGTGATCTGATACCGGTACCCTTCCTTCAGCTGATTCTGGATCGGGTAATCATATTTCCCGTTCTCATCCTCCGTGCCGTTGTCGATCTTCAGGATCTTTTCTGCCCCGTTCACTTCGAACCGGTACAGGAAGTTGTCCTTATTATCCTTGTTGGTCTCGGACGCACCGTAGTCTTTGACGCCCAGGTACACCGCTTCCGTTTCCATTGCTTCCTCTTTATCCAGGAACCGCTGCAGCATCGTCGCTACCTCCGCCCGGGTGGCCGGGCCCTTTGGATCCAACGTATTCTCGGTCTTCCCGGTGATGATACCCTGGTTGACAGCCCACAGCATAGACTCCTTCGCCCAGTCACTGATCCGGTCTATATCAGTATAGGCGCTAAGAGCTTCCGGCTTCGAGCTTCCAGCTTCCTGCTCCTTGCTACCCGCTTTCAGCCCATGATACCGGTACAGGATCGTTGCGAACTGTTCCCTCGTGATCGGATCCCCGGGGGAGAACACGGATTCCGCCGTCCCGTTCACGATCTCATTGGCCCCGGCCCAGGTCACAGATGCAAAGTACCAATCGTCGGGTTTCACATCGTCAAAATACTGCTCCGATCCAATGGCAGGTTCCCCTTCGACCCGGTACAGCATCGTAACGATCATGGCCCGGGTGGTGGTTTCATTCGGAGCGAATCGGTCGCCGCCTACTCCATTCATGATACCCTTATCGATCACGAAATCTGTGCCCGCGATATACCAGGCGTTAAGGTCCAGATCGCTAAAACTCTGAGAGGGGGAGGGCTTGGTTTCTGCAAATGCACTGATGCTCATCCCCATCATGATCAGCAGGACGCTGATCACCATGACCAGAATTCGGGATCCATTTGATTTTCTAAAATATTTCATCTCTATCCCTCCTACTTGATCGCCTCTACTAATCCGTCTAAATCCTCTGCCGGAAGACCGTAATCATCATCTCCACCGGCTCCGTAAGCCAGCAGTGCATAGGAGTACGTGTCATCGCTCCAAACGGTCTTGGTGGCCTCGCCGTCCCGGTTGCCATAGCATTTCACAATGGTCCCCCCGATGTCCCGGCTCCACTCATACTTGTATTCGTTCTCGTCAAAGGACACGTCTTCATAAGACGCTTTCAGTCCTTTCCGGGCCCGCATCTCCACGGCCGCCGCCGAGATGTCCGCTTCCGCTACGCCTTCCTGATAACCGAAGGACAGGGGCGCCACCGGCCCCAGACTGGTCTGAACGCCATCCGGCACTTCGAAGCGGTCCAATCCGGCACCCTTCGCTGCTTCCTCTGCAGTAGCCGCCTGGGTCCAGGGAGTCGGCTGCTCTCCCACCCGGAGGATAATGGTCCCGCTTCCGCTGCCGGTGACAGTGGTGGCATATACCATATAGTCCCCTGGGGCAATGCCGCATTCAATAGGCTCTGTCCCGCTCACATCGATCTCTAAGGGGATTTCTTTACTCTCATCGGTGAACTCTTCTGTCAAAAGAGCCGGATCGTCATCGATATCCGCCTCCGATTCAGGGAACATCTGGATCCGGATCACCACATCCCCTTCCAAAGCCGGCTCGATATACACTGTGTCGTTTTCGCCCACGATCATGGATCCTGCCGCTACACAATCGCCTACATCCGGATCCTGGACGGTGATCACCGCATCCTTTCCGTCGGGATTCATCTCCATGCCCATGGAAAACTCACTGGTGTTACCGCAGCGTGCCATTACCAAAGCAACTGCAACTATCAATGTAAGAGCTAATAAGAATCTTTTCATTTCTCTATCTCCTATCTTCCATCTCTACCTGATCCAACTTTCATCCCTGGGGTCTTTCTTCCACTGTTTCAGCCGTTCCACGGTCTCTTCTTTGATATAGCCTTCCTTCACCGCCACGTCCACCAGCACGTCGTAGTTGCTGAGTGTGTGGAAAGGTACTCCCATCTCTTCGAAGTTTTTAAAGGAATCCGGCAGTCCGTAAGTGAAAATTGCTGCAACGCCCAGGATATCCGCTCCGGCTTCCTTCAGAGCGTTCACCACGGTCTTCACGCTTCCGCCGGTGGAGATCAGATCCTCCACGATGACCACCTTCTGGCCCGGTTCGACCCGGCCTTCGATCTGGTTCTGCTTCCCGTGTTTTTTCGCATCGGAACGCACATAGCCCATGGGCAATCCCATCACATCCGCCGTCAGCGCTGCCATGGGGATGCCGGCAGTGGCCGTGCCCATGATGACTTCCACATCCGGATACTGTTCTTGGATCAGCTGGACCATGCCTTCTTTGATGGCGGTCCGCTCTTCCGGGTAGGAGAGTACCAGACGGTTGTCACAATAGATGGGGGATTTGATCCCGCTGGCCCAGGTAAAGGGCTCTTCGGGCCGCAGGAAGACGGCCCTGACTTTTAATAAGATTTCTGCTGCTTT
>CADBSL010000137.1 GCA_902797345.1 uncultured Eubacteriales bacterium | reverse complement strand
CGGCACCTTTGACCGGGCTGCGCTGATGGCGAAACAGGCGCTTTTGGTTCCGGTGGACGAACCTCACCCGGACCCCTATTACGCGGCCATGGAAGAGGAACTGCTGGAGCGGATCAACGCTTTGGGCATCGGCCCCCAGGGCTTTGGCGGAAAGACCACGGCGCTGGCGGTGAAGATCAAGACTTATCCCACCCATATCGCCGGGATGCCGGTGGCGGTCAACATCAACTGCCACGTTTCCAGGCATAAGGAGGTGGTATTGTGAGGCAGATCAGACTGGATGCTCCCTTTGACAAAGAAAAGCTGAAAGAACTTCGGGCCGGTGACAGCGTGCTGATCACCGGTACGATCTATACCGCCCGGGATCAGGCCCACAAACGATTGGTGGAAATGCTCCGCCGGGGAGAGCCTCTCCCCTTTGACATCCGTGGGTCGATCATTTACTACGTAGGGCCTGCTCCCGCCAGACCCGGACGTCCCATCGGTTCCGCCGGTCCCACTACCAGCTACCGGATGGACCCTTACGCGCCGGAGCTTTTGGACCTGGGGCAGGCCGGAATGATCGGGAAAGGACCCCGTTCTGCTGCGGTTAAAGAAGCGATCGTCCGAAACGGAGCGGTCTATTTTGCTGCCATCGGCGGCGCAGCCGCGTTGATCGCCCGGTCCATCGTTTCCGCAGAGGTGATCGCCTTTGAAGATCTGGGAGCAGAGGCTATCCGAAAACTGGAGGTCCGGGACCTTCCGGTGACAGTGGTGATCGATGCAGCAGGCCGGGACCAATACCGGGTCGGCAGGGAGGAGTATCTCAAATCCATAGATATTAGGAAATGAAAATATTGGAATTTTTTTCTTGACATTTGTGTTTTCCTGTATGAGAATAAGAAGAGTAAAAGAGGCGTATAAATTTTATATAAAGAAGAAGCGAGAGAGGTGTAATATGAAGAAGCTGAATGCTACACAGGAAGAGATCATGATCACCATATGGAATTATGGTCAGCCTGTCAAGAGGGCTAAGCTGCAGGAACTCCTGACGGAGAAGGAATGGAAGACTCCTTCGCTGAATACGGTTCTGGCCCGGCTGGTGACTCTTGGGTATTTACGGATCGAGCACGATCGAAAGGACTATGTGTATCACGTCGTGGTCAGCAGGGAAGAGTACCTGAAAGAAGAAAGCGCGCAGAAGATGAACCGATTGTTCGGAGGATCCGTCGGAAAAGTGCTGGCAGCCTACTGTCCGAAGGAAACCGCCACGAAAGAAGATATCGCGGAGATCGAAGAGTACCTGAAATGGCTGAAAAAGTAGAACTCAGGGATCGGAAGCGGAAAAGAAAACGGTGACCGGCTGAAAGGCTGGTCATTTTTTCGTGGCGGGAGTATAATAGTGTCATTGAGTATCAGACAGAGAAGAGGTTGGACATCTATGAAGAGAGAAATCGATATGCTGCAGGGCTCTCTGTGGGATAAATTGTTGGTATTTGCCATCCCTCTGGCGGTGACGGGCATCCTGCAGCAGGTCTTCAATGCGGCGGATATCGCCGTGGTGGGGCGGTTCGTCAGTGCAGATGCCATGGCGGCTGTAGGCAGCAACGGACCTTTGGTGGGTTTGATGGTGAACCTGTTCGTGGGGGTCTCCCTGGGGACGAATGTGGTGATCGCTCAGTATATCGGCCACGGGGACCGGGAAGGGATCCATCGGGCTGTTTCCACCTCTATAATCGCCGCACTGGCAGGAGGTTTCCTTTTCGTGATTTTGGGGGAAGCCATTTCTGTGTGGATGCTGGGCCTGCTGTCGGTGCCGGCGGAGATCTTCGATATGACCCTTCTGTATCTTCGGATCTATTTCCTGGGGATGCCGGTGATTTTTTTATACAACGTGGAAGCGGCTATCTTCCGAAGCCGGGGAGACACCAGGACCCCTATGCTGGTGCTGATTATCTCGGGCGTCATCAACGTTGCGCTGAATCTGTTTCTGGTCTGCGTCATCCACATGACGGTGGAAGGGGTAGCCATCGCGACGGTGGTGTCTAACCTGGTTAGCGCGGCGATCCTCTTTGCGCTTTTGTGCCGCAGCAGGGACGACCTTCGGATCGATCTGAAGGAAATGAAGTTCTATCGGAAGGAGTTTGCCCGGATCCTTCGGATCGGCGTACCTTCCGGAGTCCAGGGGATGGTCTTCTCCATCTCAAATCTCTGCATCCAGTCCGGGATCAACAGTCTGGGAGCTACCGTGATGGCGGCATCGGCAGCCGCTTTCAATATCGAGATCGTGGCCTTCTATCTGCTGAATTCCTTTACCCAGGCCTGTACCACCTTCGTGGGACAGAACTTCGGAGCCGGGAATCTGCCCCGCTGCCGAAAAGTCTGGAAGGAGAGCATTCTTTTGGCTATCGTGTTGACTGCCGCCTGCTGTATGGCGATCCTGGCATTCTCCAGACCTCTTCTCGGTTTGTTCAATCAAAGCCCGGAGGTCATTGAACTGGGGCGGATCCGGCTGTTTTACATCTATTCGTCCTATCTGTTCTCCCTGCTGGCGGACATCACTTCCGGCTATCTTCGGGGGTTTGGGAAATCCCTTACTCCGGCT
>CADBSL010000136.1 GCA_902797345.1 uncultured Eubacteriales bacterium | reverse complement strand
CCGGGCCACGGAAAAGCTGGCCTACGGGGATGACGACGTGGTGCGGCTGCCCCGATCCTTGCGAAAGCTCCAGGACGAGCTGAACGTAGTGCGGCAGCAGGTATTGAAATCAAAGGCGGACGAGGAAGAGGCGGAGCAGAAGAAGAACGACCTGATCATGTACCTGGCTCACGACCTGAAGACGCCTCTCACCAGTGTGGTAGGGTATTTGAACCTGCTCCGGGACAATCCGGAGCTCAGCACGGAGAAGAAAGCGGAGTATGCCGGGATCGCCCTGGAAAAGGCGGAGCGGCTGGAGGAGCTGATCAGTGAATTCTTCGACATCACCCGGCTCACCATGACCACCATGACCCTGCAGCTGGAAAAGCGGAACCTATCTATGATGCTGGAGCAGATCATGTACGAATTCCAGCCGATCCTGGAGGAGAAGGGGATGTATTGGAGGTCCATGATCCAACCGAACGTCATCTGCTACTTCGATCCGGATAAGATGGAGCGGGTCTTCGAAAACCTGATCCGCAACGCCATCAACTACAGTTATGATGATACGGAACTGACCATGGGGATGAAGGTCATGGGCAATAAGGTGCGGATCCGGCTGATGAACCACGGGCCCACGATCCCGGAGGAAAAGCTGAAGCACCTGTTCGAACAGTTCTTCCGGGTGGACAATTCCCGGAACACCCACACCGGCGGGGCCGGATTAGGCCTGGCCATCACCAAGGAGATCGTAGAACTCCACGGCGGACGGATCGGTGCCGGAAGTAAGAACGAAACGGTTTCGTTCGTATTAGAGATACCGCTGAGGAAGAATGATTGACCAATCTGTACTCAACTTTTTTCAAAAAGCTGTACCTTTACATGATAACAGAGCAGTGGTAGAATGGCTCCAGCATATATAGAGAAAGCGAGGAGTCAAAATGAGTTACAAAAGAATCTTAACGATCCAGGATATTTCCTGCGTAGGGCAGTGCTCGCTGACGGTAGCACTTCCGATCCTGTCCGCCTGCGGACTGGAAACGGCGATCCTGCCTTCTGCAGTCCTGTCGAATCATACCGCCGGTTTCACCGGATTCACCTTCCGGGATCTGACGGACGATATGCCGGATATCGAAAAACAGTGGGAAAAGGAAAACCTGAAATTTGAGGCTGTTTACACCGGATATCTGGGAAGCACCAAGCAGATCGACTACGTGGAAAGCATCATGAAGACCAGCACTCTTCCAGGGGCGCTGAAGATCGTGGACCCGGCCATGGCGGACGGAGGGAAACTGTACCCGACCTTTGATATGGAATATGTGGAAGCCATGAAAAAGCTGGTATTCGATGCCGATATCACCCTGCCCAATATCACGGAAGCCTGCTTCCTGACGGGAATGGAGTACAAGGAAGAGTACGACGAGGCTTATATCGATGAGCTGCTGCAGAAGATGACGGACGCAGGAGCGAAGACGGTCGTATTGACCGGGGTCAGCTTTGCCAAAGGGAAGACCGGCGTGATGGTGCTGGATAACGGGAAGAAAGAGTACTACGAACACGACAAGATCGCCAAGGGCTGCCACGGCACCGGCGATGTGTATGCATCCGCTTTCGTTGGAGCGCTGATGGAAGGCAAATCTGCTTATGAAGCGGCGAAGATCGCGGCGGATTACACCGTGATGTGTATCCAGTATACTCAGGGCGACCCGGATCACTGGTACGGCGTGAAGTTCGAGCCGTTGCTGGGAGATCTGATCCAGATGATAAAATAGCCCCTCTCCGCCCCTTCGGGGCACCTTCCCCCAAGAGGGGAGGCAAGGACGAAAGGCGAAAAAAGGACGTTCCGAATGGAGCGTCCTTTTCAAATGTGTGAGGTTATTCCTGAAGGGCAGGATCGTTTTCTTTGCCCAGTATTTTATAGAGGATCCGGTACAGAAAACCGGCTTCTTCCGGCGTCAGTTCGATGCACTTTGCCATTTCTTCCGGAACGAACAGCGCCTTGTCCCTGAGGGCCATCCCTTCGTCGGTGATAGTGACGATGAGGTTCCGTTCGTCCTTCCGGGAGCGGCTCCGGGTCACCAGCCCTTTGGCCTCCAGCTTCTTCAGAAGGGGAGTCAGGGTACCGGAATCCAGGAAGAGACAACTTCCCAGGTCCTTCACAGTCATGGACTGGTTTTCCCACAGCACCATCATGGTGATGTACTGGGTGTAAGTCAGGTCCAGCTGATCCAGATAGGGCTTATACTGCCGAATGATCTCCTTGGAACAGGCGTATAAGGGGAAACAAAGCTGATTTTTGATTTTCAGTGGTTCATATTTGGTATCTGTCGTTTCCATTTCCGGCTCCTATTGTCTTTTTGCTTCTTCGTTGGCTGCAGCCCGAACGGCCTGTGCCAACTGGTCACCGCAGGAAGTCGACCGGGGGCCGCAGTGGATCCCCGTCAACTTGGATTCGATCTCTTCCACGGTCCAACCGTCCACCAGGGCGGAGATGGCCTTTAAATTGCCGTCACAGCCGCCGAAGAATTGGATGTTGCGGACACGATTGTCGTCCAGATCAAAACGGATGATCTGGGAGCAGGTGCCCTGAGTCTGATAATCATATGTCATTATAACGCCTCCGCTACTTTTTTGTCCAGGTCTTTCATGTCATGGGTGGGTTCGAACCGGCCGGCGATATTGCCTTCCCGGTCGATGAGGAACTTGGTGAAGTTCCACTTTACATTGCCGTTGTTCTTATAGTCCTTGTCCATTTTCTTGGCCACGCCGCTCATCAGCAGACCCTTGGCACCATCAAATCCTTCGAATTTGGTGTTGGCAGCCAGCCACTGATACAGAGGGATCGCATTCTCGCCCCGAACATCGATCTTGGAGAACTGGGGGAAGGTGATGCCGAACCGGCCGGTGCAGAAGGTGTGGATCTCTTCATCTTCGCCGGGGGCCTGGTTGCCGAACTGGTTGCAGGGGAAGTCCAGGATCTCCAGTCCCTGGTCGTGGTACTTATTGTACATTTCCTGCAGTTCGGTGTACTGGGGAGTGAACCCGCAGCCTGTTGCTGTATTGACGACTAAAACGACTTTTCCTTTGTAATCGGACAGCGCTACGGTGCTGCCGTCCTG
>CADBSL010000135.1 GCA_902797345.1 uncultured Eubacteriales bacterium | reverse complement strand
GCACCGTCGTGTCCCGGGTGGCGTACACCGGCATATGCCATTGATCGTTCGGACCGCTGTAGGTATTGTCGATGATCCCGACGCTGTTGGTCATGATCAACCCGTAGTTTTTGAAGGTGGAACTCCTTGGGACCACGTGGGCCTCATACCCCTCCGGCAGCTTCATCGCAACGCCAAGGGGGATCATTTTGAACTCCCCGGCCCGGATCTCCATCGTCTCCGCCGCCCGAAGATCGATCCAATCCGACTTCCCCGCGATCGGCCTGAGCTTCTCCATTTCCGCATTGAAATATTTCACCTTAACTTCCATGCTATCTCCTCTTATATCTTTTATTTTACTGAGGGCCGCCCCTGCAGCCCGGAGTCTGAATATCATATAAAAAGGCGGAAACACACTGTATTCCCGCCCTTACTCTTTATGCCTGAATGACCTCTTTCAGGTCGATGACCCGGCGGCCGGTGGCCGAAGCCGAATACCGGTCCAGATCTGTGAACTCGTCGATGACCTGACGAACCTGGTCCATCGTAACACCGGAGATATTCTCCAGCGTTTCTTCCGGGGTGTAGATCCGTCCCAACAACAGATACGTCTTCCCATTGGAAGCCATCCGCCCGGAAACGCTCTCCAGCCCGAATATGGTACTGCTCTTCAACTGCTCCTTGGAAGAGGAAAACTCGTCTTCCGTGATGCCGTCATTCTTCAGCAATGCCAGCTCTTCTTTGATGCAGCCAATGGTCTCCTCCAGCTTATCCTGCCCCACGCCGGCATAGATGGCAAAACAGCCGTCCTGGGTGTAGGAACTCAGGTAGGAATAGACTGAATAAGCCATCCCCTTCTGTTCCCGGATATTCTGGAACAACCGGGAGCCCATGCTCCCTCCCAGCACGCCGCTGACCACGTGTCTCGCATAGTACAGGTCGTCCGTCAGCTTCATTCCCGGGATGCCCATGCAGATGTGGGCCTGCTCGATGTCCCGTTCCTTGAAAAGGAATTCCGGCTCGTAGCTTTTCGGGTCCGGATATACCACCGGTATCTGCTTTTCTGTGCTCAGTTCCCTGAAGACCCGTTCGAAATTCTCCAGGATCTTCTCCTCGTCAAAGCTACCCGCCACAGAGATCAGCACATTATCCACTGTGTAGTTTTCTTTGACATATCGTCTCAGATCATCCGCATCGAAGGTCTCCAGGATCTCCTTGGTCCCCAGGATCTCCGTCCCCAGGGGGTGGTCCTTGAAGACAGCTTCGTAGAAGGTGTCGGAAACGTCATCTTCCGGCGAATCATCGTGCATGTTGATTTCTTCGTAAACGACCTGTTTTTCCCGTTCCATTTCGGTCTTATCGTAGCTGGAATGGAAAAAGATATCGAAAAGGACTTCGATGGCCGGTTCGATGTTGCTGTCGATGGTCTTCACGTAGTAGCAAGTCGCTTCCTTGCCGGTGAAGGCATTGATCTGTCCGCCGATCCGGTCGATCTCCTCGGCGATCTGCCGTGCGCTCCGGGTCGGGGTACCCTTAAAAGTCATATGCTCAATAAAATGGGAAATACCGTAGTTTTTCCCATTCTCATTGACTGAACCCGCTTTTACCCAGATGCCGACACAGGTCGACTTCACGGAGGGGATGTGTTCCAAGACCACATCCGCCCCGCAGCTCAGTTTCTTTATATTGACCATTTGTTATTTCTGCTCCTGTTTTCTCTTCGGGATCAGGTCCTTATGAGAAAGATTGATCCGGTTCTGGCTGTCGATTTCCATGACCTTGACCTGGATGTGGTCGCCCACCTTCAGGGCATCTTCCACCTTCGCCACTCTTTCGTGGGAGATCTTGGAGATGTGCAGCAGACCTTCTTTGTTCGGCAGGATCTGTACGAAAGCGCCGAAGGCCATCAGCCGTGTGACCACGCCGTCGTATACTTCGCCCACTTCCGGTTCCTTCACGATCATGTTGATCTCATGCAGACCGGCTTCGATGGTCGCCTTGTCCTTGCCGGATACGTAAACGGTGCCGTCGTCTTCGATGTCGATCTTGACACCGGTCTTTTCGATGATGCCGTTGATGACTTTTCCGCCCGGCCCGATGATCTCACGGATCTTGTCGGGGTGAACCTTGACGATCTCGATCCGCGGAGCGTTCGGATTGACTTCCGGACGAGGTGCTTCCAGAACATCCAGCATTTTCTGCATGATGAACATCCGGCCTTCTCTGGCCTGAGCGATGGCGGTCTTTAAGATCTCGCGGTCGATGCCGTGGATCTTGATATCCATCTGGATCGCAGTGATACCCTTAGCGGTACCGGCTACCTTGAAGTCCATGTCGCCCAGGAAGTCTTCCATGCCCTGGATGTCGGACAGGATCGCTACCTTGTCTTCAGACTTGATCAGGCCCATGGCGATACCGGCTACCGGTGCCTTGATCGGAACACCCGCATCCATCAGCGCCAGTGTGGAACCGCAGACGGAAGCCTGGGAGGTACTGCCGTTGGAGGACAGTACTTCGGATACCAGACGGATCGTGTACGGGAATTCTTCCTTGCTGGGGATCACCGGCAGCAGCGCTCTTTCCGCCAGAGCGCCGTGGCCGATCTCTCTTCTGCCCGGTCCTCTCATCGGTCTGGTCTCACCAACGCTGTAGCCCGGGAAGTTATAGTGGTGGATATATCTCTTTTCAGTTGCTTCGGTAATGCCGTCCAGGGTCTGGGATTCGGAAAGCATGCCCAGTGTGGCAACGGTCAGGACCTGAGTCTGGCCTCTGGTGAACAGGCCGGTGCCGTGTGCCTTCGGCAGCACGCCGGTCTCACACCAGATCGGACGGATCTCGGTGGTCTTCCGGTTGTCCGGACGAACGCCTTCGTTCAGGATCCGGCTCCGGACCATTTCCTTCTTG
>CADBSL010000134.1 GCA_902797345.1 uncultured Eubacteriales bacterium | reverse complement strand
TTACTCGCTTTCCAGGCGAGCTCCTTAGCCACTCGGTCAACTCTCCATTCATTGCCCAAATCGCCATTAAATTATAACATCGGGGGTTTCCTTTGTAAAGGCTAAATTTGATTTTCCGCCATCTTTTTTGAAGTATATTTTACTTATTTCAGAGCATTCCAGACAAAGTCTTTCATCTGGTTCACATCGATCACATCCGGGTGGAGGACTTCCTTCCGTTCCAGATCCCGGAGGCCTTCCGGAACGTCAATGCCGGTCTCTTCTCTCAGCGCCAGGATGTACTGGAAATCCGAAGGTTCCATATCCAGCCCGATCCCGTCGGAAACAGCCCGGGCAAATTTATAGGGGCTGGCGGTGGAAGCAATGATGGTCCGGGTCTTGTCTCCGGTCTCTTCCACGTATTTCCGATATACGCTGTAGGCAACGCCGGTGTGGGTGTCCATCAGGTACCCGAATTTGTCGTACACATCGCCGATGGCTTTCAGAGTATCCTGTTCATCCGCAAAACCGCCTCTGAAGTCCTTCAGTCCTTCTTTGATGGTTTCGGAGATCTCGTAATTCTTTTCCCGATCCAGGGATCTCATGTATTTGCGGACTTCCTCTCCGTTCATCCCGGAAAGGTGATACAGCAGCCGCTCCAGGTTGCTGGAGATCAGGATATCCATGGACGGAGAATTGGTGGTGTGGAACTCCCGGTCCTTATCGTATTTACCGGTCTCAAAGAAATCCGTCAGCACCTTGTTTTCATTGGAAGCGCAGATGAATTTCGCGATAGGCACGCCCATCTCCCGGGCGTAATACGCCGCCAGGATGTTGCCGAAGTTCCCGGTAGGAACCGTCACGTTGATGGGGTCGCCCGGCCGGATCTCGCCCACTTCCACCATCTTGGCGTAGGCATAGACGTAATAAGCCACCTGAGGCACCAGCCGTCCGATGTTGATGGAGTTGGCAGAGCTGAGCTTGTAGCCCTTCTCCAGCAGGTCTTCCGCAAATTCATTGTCGGCAAAAATGTTCTTTACACCGGTCTGAGCATCGTCAAAATTGCCCCGGATCGCGAATACGTGAGTATTGGCCCCTTCCTGGGTGATCATCTGACGTTTCTGGACTTCGCTGACGCCATCCTGTGGGAAGAACACGATGATTTGAGTCCCTTCCACATCCGCAAAGCCTTCCAGTGCGGCTTTTCCGGTATCTCCGGAAGTAGCGGTCAGGATCGCGATCTGCGCTTCTTCCTGTTCCTTTTTCATGGAAGTCGTCAGCAGATACGGCAGGATGGACAGGGCCATATCCTTGAAGGCCGCGGTCTTTCCGTGGTACAGCTCCAGGAAATAGGCCGGGACCTCACCGGTCACTTTGGCGATCGGCGCGATCTCTTCCACGGCAAATTTGGAATCATATGCACCCTCTACGCAGCGGGTGATCTCTTCGTCGGTAAAATCATCAAAGAACGCCTTCAAAACGATCTTTGCGATCTCTCTGTAATGCAGCCCCGCCAGCACGTCCGCCGGCACCGGCAGCTTCGGGATCTCAAGGGGCACATACAGGCCCTTATCGTCCGCGATTCCCTTGATAATAGCTTTTGCAGCATTCAGCGGCTCCCCGCCGCCTCTGGTACTGGTATACATTGGCATCTATACTTCCCTCCGTTTCGGTTTTGATCCTTATTTCAGTGGTAACATTTTATCAAACTTTTACCTTAAAGTAAAGAATACTGCCGAAAGCATATTCTGTTTAGGCTCCGGATGCACCAAACGAATTCCTGCCCATTGCAGCCCGGAGTCCTACAGTTGACTCAAGCTGCATTTTTTCATATAATATTTTCACTGATTAGAACGAACGGAGCGAATAAGATGAACACCTTTTTAATGGGAGAGTACGATGTCATCGTCGTAGGCGCCGGACACGCCGGCTGTGAAGCTGCCCTGGCCCCCGCCAGGATGGGCCTGAAGACCCTGATATTATCTATGACTTTAGAATCAATAGCCATGATGCCCTGCAACCCTTCCATCGGCGGCACCGGCAAAGGCCACCTGGTCCGGGAGATCGATGCCCTGGGGGGCGAGATGGGTCTGAATATCGACAAATCCCTGATCCAAAGCACCATGCTGAACACCTCCAAAGGCCCGGCGGTCCATTCCCTTCGGGCTCAGGCGGATAAACAAAAATACCATACGGAAATGAAGAAGACCATGGAAGCCCAGGAAAATCTGGACCTGAAGCAGGCGGAAGTGGTCCGGCTCCTGGTAGAAGACGGGAAAGCGGTCGGCGTCGTCACGAAGATCGGCGCGGAATACCGGGCAAAGGCCGTCATCCTGGCCACCGGTACCTACCTGGGAGGCAAGATCTTCATCGGAGAAAGCGCGGAGCCCGGCGGTCCCAACGGACTGGCCGCCGCTACCCATCTTTCCGGATCGCTGGAGGAAGCGGGACTGAAGCTCCGTCGTTTCAAGACCGGGACTCCGGCCCGTGTGGACGGAAAGACCATCGATTATTCCAAAACCATTCCCCAGGAAGGAGACGAGGTGATCATTCCCTTCTCCTTTATGAACGAACCCCGGGAAATGGATCAGATCAAATGCTACCTGACCTACACCACAAAGGAAACCCATGACGTGATCCGGGCAAATCTCCACCGCTCCGCTTTATACGGTGGGCAGATCGTGGGGATCGGCCCCCGGTATTGCCCCTCCATCGAAGACAAAGTGGTCCGGTTCGCCGATAAGGAACGGCACCAGACGTTCCTGGAACCGGAAGGACTGGACACGGATGAAGTATATGTACAGGGGATGTCCTCCAGTCTGCCGGCGGATGTCCAGGAGGCTTTTTATAAAACCATCATCGGCCTGGAGGATGTGAAGATCGTACGGCCGGCTTACGCCATCGAATACGACTGTATCGAATCGGATTCCCTGCAGCTTTCTCTGGAACACCGGCAGGTGGAAAATCTGTTTTGCGCCGGCCAGTTCAACGGCAGCTCCGGCTACGAAGAAGCCGCTGCCCAGGGCCTGATCGCCGGGATCAATGCAGCCCGGAAGATCCAGGGGAAGGACCCGCTGATCCTGGATCGGTCGGAAGCCTACATCGGCGTCCTGATCGATGACCTGGTGACCAAAGGCACTTCGGAACCCTATCGGATCATGACCTCCCGGGCGGAATACCGGCTCCTGCTGCGGCAGGACAACGCGGACCTGCGGCTGACGGAAAAGGGATACGAAGTCGGTTTGGTCAGCGAAGAACGCTATCAACGATATTTAAATAAGAAGAAAATGGTGGAAGAAGAGCT
>CADBSL010000133.1 GCA_902797345.1 uncultured Eubacteriales bacterium | reverse complement strand
TCGGACGAAGAAACTGAAAACGGAGAAGGGATTGTGAGAGAATGGAATTGCGTAAAAGGCCCGGAATGAAGAAATGGTTTATTATTGGGATCATTGCATTGGCTGTCCTTTTGCTGTTGGCGGCACTATGGATTACCCCGAAGCCGGTTTTGAAGGAAGGAGTTTCTGCGGATCGTGTCATTTATTCAGTGAATGTGATCCGTTCGCCGTATTCTCATAGAAATGATGTTTATCTCACTGAAGATGAAACGGGTCAAGATACCAATGCCTATACAGTTGGCTATCTGGATGATGAAATACAGGATCGATTGGAGACAGTGCTCCAGACTTATGAGATGCGAAGGACTCTTCGATATCACCGGCAGTTGAAAACATATAATATCACCCGGATCGGCATCGATGAAAAGCCGGAACTCATGGAGATTTATGTGGGAGAAGACCTGACTCTGGTGCACAGTGGATGGTCCTGGTATCGGGTCATTCAGCCGGAAGAGCTTTATTTGGAAATGAAAGATTTGATTGATGGATATATCCTATCCAACTGATCAAAAACAAACGGCGCGGATCGCAGGACCCACGCCGTTTTCTTTAATCTTCAATCTCTAATCTAATCTCATATCTCCCATCTTATTTCCAGAAATCCGTTCCGGTAACGCCGTTTTCTTCGGCGATGTAGTGCGGATTCTTTCCTTCTTTACGCTGTCTCTGGTAGTCCTTCAGTGCAGTCTGAGCGGTCTTGAACAGCAGGAAGATGACCGGCACGTTGATGATGACCATGGTAGCCTGCAGCAGGTCTGCGGAATCCCAGGCCAGGTTCGCGGAGATGATCGCTCCCAGGAAGACCAGCAGCGTCGCCACCAGACGGAAGACGGTCATGAAACTCTTGCTGGGTTTTCTCTTCATGATGAACCGCAGACAGCCTTCTGTGTAGTAGTAGTTCCCCAGCAGGGTGGTGAAGGCGAAGAGGCAGACGGCGATGACCATGAAGACCGGCCCAAAGTCGCCAAATGCAGCCCGGACGCATTCCTGAACGTAAGCAGCTCCGGCCAGGTCCGCATCGGGTTCGACACCGGAGAAGAGGCACAGGAAAGCAGTGGCGGAACAGATCAGCAGTGTGTCGATGAAGACGGACAGCATCTGTACCAGCCCCTGTTTGGCCGGGTGAGAAACGCTGGCCGAAGCTGCGGCATTCGGTGCAGAACCCATACCGGCTTCATTGGAGTACAGACCTCTCTTGATCCCCCACATGATGCAGGAACCGGTGAAGCCGCCGAAGATGGAGCTGAAATCAAAGGCACTGCCGAAAATCAGTTTGAAGACCTGAGGCAGACTGCTGATATGTGTTACGATGACGAAGAGGGACGCGATCACGAACAGCACGCCCATGACCGGGACCAGGACTTCCGTGATCTTGGTCAGCCGCTTGCCGCCGCCCAATACGCAGAAGGCAAAGAGCAGAGCCAGGACCAGACCAACCGCTACAGAGGTGGATCTCCCGTAGAAGTGGAAGGTGCTGAAGGCGTCCTGAGTATTGTAAGCCGCCAGCATGTTGTAGCCTACCACATAGGTCAGGATCAGCACGATGGCGAAGATGATGCCCAGCCATCTCTGTCCCAGGGCATCCTGGATGTAATAGGACGGACCGCCGTAGCTGGAACCGTCGTCGTCTTTTTTCTTATAGATCTGAGCCAGTGTGGATTCCACGAAGGCGGAAGCGCCGCCCAGGACCGCGGTGACCCACATCCAGAACAGTGCGCCGGGACCTCCCAGGCACAGAGCTGTGGAAACCCCCATAATGTTGCCGGTACCGACACGGGACGCGGTAGACACCATCAGAGCGCCGAAGGATGAAGTAAACTCCAGATTCATCGGCTTTTCCGTGATGACCCGAATGGATTCCGGGAACAGCTTCAGCTGGATCCCGCCCAGGCGGATCGTAAAGTAAACCCCGGCTGCCACCAGGATCAGTGGTACGATGAAGGGCTGATATAATACGCCGCTGATCGCATTGACCACTGTGTCGATTGCGTTGATCATTGTAAATTCCTCCTATAGTAAAACAAATTTTGTGTAAACGCACAACGACACCAGTATATATAGAAAGCATAAAGAAATCAAGGACAATATTTTACAGATAGGAAATATATCCATAAAAGATTCCGTTTGCGGCAAAAGAGTCTGCGTGGTAAAGTGGAGGAGAGGCCGACAGGGACGGCGGAAAGGAACAGAAAATGGCGAAATTAAAGGATGAATTCGCAGCGGCCACCCGGCGGGAACAGGTCCGTTATTGTACCTATAAAATCGCGGAACTGGCGGAGACCGGGGCCTCTGACCGGAAGATCCAACAGAAGCTCAGAGATCTGGGTGCTTCCGGCGAGGTGGCGGAAGAAGCCTGGTATGCGGCAGAGGACGAAGGATTGCCGGATGAAAAGGAGCGGGCCCTGCGGCTGGCGGAGAAAACCCTCCGGGCTTCCAAGAAACTCCTGGTGGGCGAACAGGAGACCGTGGGAGACGGCACCGACCAGGTGGAGCTCACCGATAAACTCCTGCGGCGGGTAGCCTCGAGGCTTTCTTATCAGGGATACGGCGGTGAAGTGGTTTATGATACCATTGACCGGATCCGAAGGAAGTATGGGGATTGATTTTCGAATCGGGGAACGATATAATGACTATAACTGAATATAAATCACAAGGAGGCAATGTGAAAATGAATAAAAATCTCATCATCGAGCAGGTCATCGGCAGAGAGATCATCGATTCCAGAGGCAATCCTACCGTAGAAGCGGAAGTGACTCTGGCAGACGGCACCGTAGGCATCGGTAAAGTGCCCAGCGGCGCATCCACCGGTATCTTTGAAGCTCTGGAACTGAGAGACGGCGACAAGTCCCGTTACGGCGGCAAGGGCGTTCTGAAGGCAGTGGAAAACGTCAATACCCTGATCGCAGAAGCGGTAAAGGGAATGGATGCCAGCGATATCTATGCGGTAGATGCGAAGATGTTCCAGGTAGACGGCACCAAGGATAAGTCCAAGCTGGGCGCCAATGCGATCCTGGCGGTTTCCATCGCAACCGTTCGTGCAGCAGCGCAGTCCCTGGGGATCCCTCTCTATCGGTTCCTGGGCGGCGTGAATGCCACAAAGCTGCCGGTACCTATGATGAATATCTTAAACGGCGGGGCCCACGCTTCCAATTCCGTGGACACCCAGGAATTCATGATCATGCCGGTTGGAGCACCGACCTTCAGAGAAGGCCTGCGCTGGTGTGCAGAAGTCTTCCATGCCCTGCAGAAGATCCTGAAGGCAGAGGGCAAGACCACCGCAGTCGGTGATGAAGGCGGTTTCGCACCGGATCTGGACAGCGACGAAGAAACCATCGAAACCATCCTGAAAGCCGTGAAGGAAGCCGGGTATGAACCGGGCAAGGACTTCAAGATCGCCATGGACGCGGCTGCTTCCGAGTGGAAGAGCGACAAGGGTGCCGGTTTCTACAAACAGCCCAAGTCCGGCAAGGAATTCACTTCCGACGAGCTGATCGCTCACTGGGCAAGCCTGGTTGAAAAGTATCCGATCCTCTCCATCGAAGACGGTCTGGATGAAGAAGACTGGGAAGGTTGGAAGAAGATGACCGAAGCCATCGGCGACAAGGTCCAGCTGGTGGGTGACGACCTGTTCGTGACCAATACCGAACGGCTCAAGAAGGGCATCGAAAACGGCTGCGGCAATGCGATCCTGATCAAGGTGAACCAGATCGGCAGCATTTCCGAAACGCTGGAAGCCATCAAAATGGCTCACGAAGCCGGCTACAATGCAGTAACCTCCCACCGCTCCGGCGAAACAGAAGATACCACCATCGCCGACCTGGCAGTGGCACTGAACACCGGGCAGATCAAGACCGGCGCACCTTCCAGAAGTGAACGTGTGGCGAAGTATAATCAGCTGCTCCGAATCGAAGACGAACTGGGCGGCGCTGCAGTATTCAAACTGTAAAACAGGGCTACAAAACCTGAGATATGGGACCCCGAGGCTGTTGAAAGGCTTCGGGGTCTTTTGCGTCGATTTGCATTCTTCTCTCTTTTGTGGTAAAATATTACGGATTATTCGTTGATGAAATCAGAAAGAGAAGTGAAATCATGAACAATAAAAAGTCTACCGGAAAGAAGATCCTGCTGCGTTTTCTGGCCATCGGGCTGACGTTGGTGATGATCCTGGG
>CADBSL010000132.1 GCA_902797345.1 uncultured Eubacteriales bacterium | reverse complement strand
TTCCTCTGCCGGAGTCTCTTCCGCAGGCTGCACCGGTTTTTTTGCTGCCGGCTCATCTTCCATGCCTTCCATGCCGGCAAAGAAATCATCATCATAGATCAGATCCTCCAGATCCGCATTGCGGGCATACTCGAGGAATTCATCCCGGTTGCTGAAAGAAGGTGCATCCTGTTCCAGCGCCAGGATCGCCAACACGACCCCACCAAAGAGACACAGGGTATCCAGGATGTATAAGACGCTGACACCGAAATTGATGTTCAACAGGCTTTTGATGACAGCGATCAATCCCAAAAGCACAAAGGCGGCGGCTGCGATCATCAAAGGCTTTCCGCAGCGGATGTCATACCGGTCCACCTTCTCCAACGGGAAGTCGAATCGGATGATGCCCCCCAGACAGAGGATCGCGAAGATTGCCACCAGAACGCCTAAAAAGCCGAAGAATCCGCCCCGTCCGGCGTGGTTGATCAAAAGCTCCACCAACAACCTCAGCGCCAATGCCGTGAAGGGTGCGATGAGTGTGACCCTCCCCAGATACGCCAGTAAAAACAGGGCTGCGGATACGACCGCTAAGATAAACAGCAGTGCGTACATCAACTGCATGCTGGAGATAAACGCCCACACAGAATACAGCGCATCGATGCAGAAAAGGATGCAGGCCACTAAAAACAGATTGTTGTCATTTCTGGGCTGACAAAAGAAACCGCTCATTGTTCATTTCCTCCTATCATATGTACATTAATGTGATCATAAGTCATTTCGATCCCCCGGCTGTCAAAGACCCGCTTGACCTGATCCAGGGTCTGGAAGTATACGTCCCAGTAATCCGGTGTTTTGACCCAGCCCCGGAACAGATACTCGATACTGCTGCTTCCGTAGCTGAATACATTGATCCTCGGCGGAGGCTCCTTCAGGTACCCCGGGATCTGATCCATCAGTTCCCGAAGGGCCCGGTATACCCCGTCGATGGGAGCATCGTAGGACGCAGTGAAGGTCAGCTCCACCATTCGTTTTTCTTCCGCCGTAAAATTCGTCACCTTCCCGGCGGACACTTCTCCGTTGGGCACGAACACCAGTTTGTTATCCAGCGTGTTGATCTGAGTGTGGGTCAGACCGATCTGTTTGATCGTCCCTTCCGTATCTCCGATCAACACATAATCCCCCAGTTTAAAGGGCTTGGTCAACAGCACCATGATGCCTCCCGCCAGGTTGGAAAGGACCCCCTGCACCGCCAGCGAAACCGCCAGCCCGAATATGCTGAACAGGGCGATCAGCGAGGTGATGTTGACGCCCATCATCGAGGCCACCAGGAGCACTGCGATAAACAGCAGAAGGTACTTCACACAGGACCTTATAAAGGTATGCATGGTCTTTTCGATCCGGCTTCGCCCCAGCATCCGATCCACGATCCTCATCAATATCTTGATGAGGATCAGACAAACCACCAATAGGATTAGTGCCTGGAGCAAAGTCTGCCAGTTGAGAAAACCGGAAGACAATCCGATGCTTTCCAATGCTTTCTGAACTTTATCCATTATTATTCTCCAATCTGATCCAAATAGTCATTATAAATCATTTTAGTATATCATGAATCGAAAAAGAAGTCACGAAAGAATGCGATTCATCACAAAAAAGTAAGGAAGAGCGGAATGCTCTTCCTGTATGATCACACTACTCTGCCTCTTTGCATTTTCCCGAAGACTGCCGCTCGATCAGGCGGTGGGAAAGGATGACCGTACGGCCGTCGTTTGGAATGATCCCCCGGCCTTCCCCTTTGTCCATGGAAATGATCATTTGGACCGCTTCGTCTCCCATGACTTTCAGGGGCTGATGGATCACGGTCAATGCAGGACGGTAGTATTTCGCCAGCTCGATATCATTGAACCCGACCACCGAAACATCCTCCGGCACCCGGTAGCCGCTGTCCAGCAAAGCATTGCAGACGCCGATAGCCATCACATCGCTGGTGGCGATGACGGCGGTGGGGACATTGCCTTCTTCAATGAGCCCTTTCATCAGTTCGTAACTCTTTTGGATCTTGAATTCTCCGTATTTGACCAGGCTGCGGTCGATGTCGATGTCATGTTCCGCCAGTGCCCGTTCAAAACCGCTGTACTGCTCCACTCCGAATGCATCGATATCCACGCTGTTGCGGAACAGAGCGATCCGGGTATGCCCGTGGTCGATGAGGTAGTTGGTCACCTCATAGGCCGCCCGAAAATTATCGATGGAAACCGTCGGACACTTCAACCCGCTGGTGTTCCGGTTCATCATGATCACCGGGATCTCCATGGAGTTGATTTTCTGAACGGTCTCATTCTCCAGCTTTCGGGTCATGATAATGACCCCGGCACAATGCCGTTCCTCAAACGCATCCAGATACCGGACTTCTTTTTTGCTGTCCCCTCCGGAAGTACAGAGCATGATGTCATATCCCATTTCGCTGGATGCATCCTCGATCCCGTTCAGGATCCCTCCATAAAACTGGTTGCCCAGAGTAGGGACGATGATCCCGATGGTGGTGTTTTTCTGCATCACCAGATTCCGGGCCACCTGATTGGGCTTGAAATCCAGTTCTTCGATGGCCTTCAGGACCTTTTTCCTCGATTTTTCACTGACCACCGCCGCTCCGTTGATGACCCGGGAGACGGTGGCGATGGATACGCCGGAGCGATCCGCTACGTCTTTGATGGTGGCTTTCATTGCGCCCTCCCATTCACTGAGTTATTTACTCGATTTCCGATACTGGGTGAACCAGTAAGCGGTTCCGACAAAAACCACACCGCCCACGATATTCCCCAGCGTTACCGGAATGAGGTTTCCTGTGATAAAGCTTCCCCAGTTCAGAGAAGCCAGCGCTTCGGCAGTCTGGTGAGCGCCGAAGGCTCCTTTGGCGAAGATCCCCGCCGGTATATAGTACATATTCGCGATACTGTGTTCAAAACCGGAAGTCACGAACAGGAAGATCGGGAAAAAGATCACGAACATCTTCCCGGCCATGGTGTTGGCTCCCCAGGCGATCCATACCGCCAGACATACCAGCCAGTTACAGAGAATGCCCGCTGCAAAGGCCGCCGCAAAGGCCATATTCACTTTATTGACCGCAATGTTCACAGTCACAGCCCCCAGAGCGCCTCCGCCGCTGTTCCACAGCCCGGTCACCGACATCATCCAGGCGATCATCACCGCACCGACGAAATTGGACAGGTAAACGATGATCCAGTTCCGCAGCATGCCGGCGAAGGTGGCCTTCTTTTCATACACAGCGATGCAGATCAGGGTATTGCCGGTGAACAGTTCCGTTCCGGTGGTGACCACCAGCATCAATCCGATGGCGAACACCGCACCGGCGATCATCCGGCCCAGCCCGAAGGTCTCCGGCGAACCCAGTAAATTGAAGGCCGCCATATTGGAGCCCTGGGCAGCCAGGGCGATGAAGGCCCCCGCCAGGATCCCCAGGATCACCAGCTGACTGACACTTTTCTCTGTTTTTGCCTTGCCGGCATCGATGGCCGCCTGAACGATCTCGCCCGGCGCCAGAAAATTCTTATCCATTTGCTTTCCTCCAAGCAGAATCCACCGCATGTCTCAACAGGATCGTCGAGGTCACGGATCCAACGCCTCCCGGCACCGGAGTTACCGCCGCCGCCACTTCCGCGGCGTTGGGGTCCACATCCCCCGTCATCTTCCCATCGATGAAGTTGATCCCCACGTCGATGATCGTATTCTTTTCCGAAAAACAGGTTTTATCGAAGTACCGGGCCTTTCCGACTCCGCTCACCACGATATCCGCTTCCCGGGTGATCTTCGGCAGATCCTTCGTTCGGGAGTGACAGATCGTCACCGTCGCATTTTCCTTCAGCAGAAGCAGCGCCAGTGGTTTTCCCAGAACCATGCTGCGGTTGACCACCACGGCATTCGCCCCTTCCAACGGCACTTTATAATACTTCAGGATCTCCACGACTGCCTCCGACGTACAGGGCGGAAAAGCGTCCTCCCTTCCCACAAACAGCCTGCTGAGGTTTTCCGGATTCATACAGTCGATGTCCTTTTCCGGGTCCACCAGGGAAGTCAGATACGCTTCATCCAGTCTCGCCGGCAGGGGCCGGAACAACAGGATCCCGTGGATCGTCGGATCCGCGTTGATGATGGAAAATTCCACTTCAAAACGAGCCTGGGTGATATCCTCCGGAAATGCAAAGACCTTATAGGAGAATCCGATCTTCTCGCAGGAACGCCGGACCTGGATCTCATACGCCACGTCGTCCGGCCGGTCACCGACCCGAACGATAGCGATCATAGGTTCAACACCCTTCATACGGCACATAGCCATTTTTTCGACGATCCCGCTGCGGATCTTGTCCGCCACGGGCGTCCCGTGTAATTCAGTGCTCATTCTCTCTTTCTTACAGCCTTTCTTCTACGTAGTCATAAATACGGTCTGCCAGCTGCAGTCCCTCTTCGGTGTACTCGTTGATTTCCCGGTACATCGCCTCTTTCAGAGGCCCCTCTTTCATCAGTTTCAGATTGATCAGTACGTTGAGGCGGGCGCTCTTCAGGGCTGCCCGGGCAAATTCCGTCCCGCAGCCCGCATCACTGACCGCCAGCACCGATCCTTTTTCCGCAAAGTGATGCTGAAGGCGGATCACTTCCACCGACATCTTCGCGATCTCCATCGGTACCCGGGCGGCTTCCGGCAGAGCCTTTTGGATCTGTTCTTCCTTAAAGGCTTTCTCCTCTTCCGTTCCGGAGGGAAGCCGGTAGGCGTCTGACAAAGGACGAAAAGCAACGGCATCTTCTGATACCAGCTCTTTGAGCCGTTCCATCAAATCCCTTCCCCGGGCCATCAGCTCCAGGATCTCCGCTTCAACATCTGCATATTTCTTTTTCCCCAGGGTGAGATTCCCCACCATATTGCCCAGTGCCATCCCCAGGCAGCCCACCAGAGCAGCCGCTCCACCGCCGCCGGGCACCGGCTCCTTTGACGCCAGGGCATCTATAAATTCATTGCATGTGTTATCTAACATACGTTCTCCCATCTCCAATCTCCCATCTTCGATCCTGATTAGAACAACCCGCTGATCTTTCCGGAGCCATCCACGTCGATGGCTTCCGCAGCCGGTACCTTCGGCAGTCCCGGCATGGTCATGATATCACCCGTCAAAACGACGATGAAGCCGGCGCCGACGGAAGGCTTCACGTTCCGCACTGCGATCCGGAAGTCCTTTGGCCGCCCCAGTTTCTGGGGGTCGTCAGAAATGGAGTATTGGGTCTTGGCGATACAGATCGGCAGATCACCGAATCCCATCGCCTCCAGATCTGCGATCTGCTTGGAGGTCTTTCCAAGGTAATCCACGCCATCTGCTCCGTAGATCTTCTTTGCGATCGCTTCGATCTTTTCCTTGACGGAAAGATTCGTATCATAGGTAAACCGGAACTCATTCTTTTCTTCGTCGATGGCCCGGATCACTTCCTTCGCCAGCGCTTCTCCGCCTTCTCCGCCTTTGGCCCATACCTGGGACAGGACCGCATTGACGCCCAGCTCTTTACATTTCTGTTCGATGAAGTCCATTTCGGCTTTGGTGTCTGTGGGGAATTCGTTGATGGCGACCACTGCCGGCAGTCCGAAATTCTGGGTGATGTTTTCCACGTGCTTCAGCAGGTTCTCGATCCCCACTTCCAGCGCCGGGATATTCTCATTGTTCAGGTCTGCCTTCGCTACGCCTCCGTGATGTTTTAATGCACGGGCAGTGGCAACAATGACCACCGCATCCGGCTTCAGACCGGAAACCCGGCATTTGATGTCCAGGAATTTTTCCGCACCCAGGTCAGCACCGAATCCGGCTTCCGTGACAACATAGTCCCCCATCTTCAGGGCCAGTTTCGTGGCCATGACGCTGTTGCAGCCATGGGCGATGTTGGCGAAAGGACCGCCGTGGATGAAGGCCGGGGTATTTTCCAGAGTCTGGACCAGATTGGGCTTCAGGGCGTCCTTCATCAGCGCCGCCACTGCTCCCTGGGCCTTGATGTCTCCCGCTGTAACGGGCTTCCCATCATAGGTGTAGGCGATGACCATCCGTGCGATCCGTTCCTTCAGATCTGTGATGTCGGAAGCCAGGCACAGCACCGCCATTACTTCCGAAGCAACGGAGATGTCGAATCCGTCTTCTCTCGGGGTCCCGTTGGGTTTCCCGCCGAGGCCATCGGTGATGAACCGCAGCTGCCGGTCATTCATATCCATGCAGCGCTTCCAGACGATCTGTCTGGGGTCGATCCCCAGAGGGTTCCCCTGCTGGATGTGATTGTCCAGCATCGCAGCGATCAGGTTATTGGCTGTTGTGACCGCGTGGATATCACCGGTAAAGTGCAGGTTGATATCTTCCATCGGAACGACCTGGGCATATCCGCCGCCTGCCGCTCCGCCTTTGATGCCGAATACCGGCCCGAGAGAAGGCTCTCTCAGCGCGATCACGGATTTCTTACCCAGCCGGGACAGTGCATCTCCCAGGCCAACTGTTGTGGTGGTCTTTCCTTCCCCTGCCGGAGTCGGGGTGATGGCAGTCACCAGGATCAGCTTCCCATCCGGACGGTCTTTATACTCCTTCAAAATGTTGTAATCAATCTTTGCTTTGTACTTCCCGTAGTTTTCCACGTAATCTGCCGGGATCTGAAGCTCATCCGCCACCTCGTTGATGACTTTCATAGTCGCTTCCTGAGCGATCTCGATATCACTTTTATAGCTCATGTTTTCCTCCTTCATTGCAGTGAAATATAAAAAGCGGCCCCAAAAGAGCCGCTGAAGTTCGTATCAGGATCTTCTGATTCTTTCACAGATCTCATCTACAACATCGTTGATCGTTCTTTTTGTTGTGTCGATGACAATGGCGTCCGATGCTTTTCTAAGAGGGTTCAGTGATCTGTTCGTATCGTATTCGTCTCTCTTCTTGATTTCCGTATAAATCTCGATCTTCGAAGCATCATAGCCCTTCTGGATCAGCTCCTTATACCGGCGATCTGCCCGTTCATCCACCGTAGCGGTAATGAAGAACTTGAACTGAGCATCCGGGAACACCGTCGTGCCGATATCTCTTCCGTCCATGACGACACTGACTTCTTCCCCGATCTTCCGCTGTGCTTCCACCAGCATTTCCCGGACCTGTTTCTTCTCCGCCACCTTTGACACCATGCTGCTGATCTTCGGTGTACGGATCTCTTCTTCCACCGGTCTGCCGTCCAGATAGATCTTTTTATCCTTGAAGGCGATCGTAGTCTCGTCCAACAGCTCATTCAATTCATCATCATCATCGATGTCCACCAACCGCTGAACACATTTGTATGTGATCGCTCTGTACATCGCACCGGTGTCGATGTATTCACAGCCAAATATCTCCGCTATAATCCTCGCGACGGTACTCTTACCGGCTCCGGCAGGACCATCGATCGCAATAATGAGTTTATTGCTCATAAGCTCCTCTCCTTTACTTCTATTGTGAATGCTTACAGGTCAACGCTTCTCCGGGAGAAGGATCATCCCCGCCGCCATCCGTCCAGTGCGGCCATGATCTCGCCTGTGGGAAAAGAAAATTTTCCCGCTGCATTTTGTACAATACTCACTCACCAGGATCCGTGAGATCCCGGCTTCTTCCAGCTGGATCCGATTGATCTTCTTCAGGTCCAGCATATA
>CADBSL010000131.1 GCA_902797345.1 uncultured Eubacteriales bacterium | reverse complement strand
CTGCCGGCCTTTTTCAGCGGGACGTAAGAACCGATCACATCCACGATGTCGATATTCGATTTGATTTGATCTACGATTTCACTCATAATAATTCACAACTAAATAGCTTGAAGCTTATATCTCAATAATCCCCAAAATGCGGCATGAAGATCTGTTCATAGGTCCGTATCGCCTGCCGGTCCGTCATGGAGGCGATGGCATCCTTCACCGCTTCCCGAATCCCCCACTGGGGGATCAGTTCCTGCATCTCCCGGCTCATTTCCTCCGGGTTCTCCAGGAAATACTCATAAAGCTGGGTGATGATCCGGTCGATCTGTTCCATTTCCGAGCGGCGCAAAGGAGCCTGGTAGACATTTTTGAACATAAAACTCCTCAGCCTGTTCATGGCTTCCCACTTTTCCGGGCTCATCCCGATCTCCTGTTTGCCTTCGCTGTGTTCCATCAGATCCGTCACCAGGGTATTGATCCGGGCGCTGTGGGTCTGCCCCAGCACCGCCAGGCAATCCTCCGGCAGATCCTCGAATTTCAGGACACCGCCCCGCAGGGCGTCGTCGATGTCGTGGTTGATGTAGGCCACCCGGTCGCTGATCTTCACGATCTGTCCCTCCAGGGTCATGGGCTTCACCGGTCCGGTGTGGTTCAGGATCCCGTCACGGACCTCCTTCGTCAGGTTCAGAGGCTTCCCGGAAGGGCTCTTTTCCAGCACCTCCACGACCCGAAGGCTCTGGACATTGTGGTGGAACCCGCCGGGGTGGATCTTGTTCAGCACCCGTTCCCCGCTGTGGCCGAAGGGGGTGTGCCCCAGGTCATGTCCCATGGCAATGGCTTCCGTCAGATCTTCATTCAACGCCAGCCCCCGGGCAATGGTCCGGGAGATCTGCGCCACTTCCAGTGTGTGGGTCAGCCGGGTCCGGTAATGGTCGTTTTCCGGCGCAATAAAAACCTGGGTCTTGTGCATCAGCCGCCGCAGTGCGGTGGAGTGGATGATCCGGTCCCGGTCCCGTTGATATTCCGAGCGGACACTGCATTTCTCCTCCGGCAGATCTCTCCCCAGGGTTTCCGCCGCCTTTGCTGCGAAAGGCGACAATCTTTCATATTCCAATTGTTCGTAATACTCTCTCGTAATCATGCTTTCTCCCTTTTCCTTCTCTATTTATATTCTCCCTTCTTTTGGAATTTCCTTTTTTTATTCTCAGAAAATAATGATTTTTTTACAGCAATCCCTTCAATTCCGGTCTGTCTCCATAAAAGGATGCGATACTGCAAAAAGTGGGGCTGAGTTTCGCCGGGATCCGGTCCGTCAGCACGAATCCTTTTTCCGTATACTGCAGGATCATCAGATCCTTTTCAAAGAAGAACGAGACATAAGTATCGTAGGGCTGAGCCCTTCTCCGGCGAAAATCCAGAGAATCCCTGAAATCCCTCTGCAGGGATTCCGTGATCCGGTCTACCGCTTCCTCTTCCCGGCAGGCTCCTTCCAGGTAGAACACCACCGGGTCGTAGAGCATCAGATTCTTTTCCCTTCCGACCACGTGCAGATAGGCGATGATATCCTGTTCCATCCGGGAAGACGCTTCCTCCCGGGGAGTATTGCTCAGAATATCCAGATCCTCCGGCCCGTATTCCCGGAGGGCCTGGCGGACCTCCCGGGCATTATCCGGCCGCTGGGACATGCCTCCCAGCTCATAGATCACGCCGCTTTTTGTCTTCAGCCGCCGCTCCGCTTTCATCTGCAGGTCCCTGGTGGCGGATTCCCCCAGGATCCGCTTGAAATCGATGCTGTATTCTTCCGTATAGGCATCGTCTTCTCCGTGGGTCTCGCTGATCGGCTTCTTATACTTTTCTCCGCTGGATTTCATCAAAAACCATTCGGAGACATTCAGGTACTCCCGAAGATAATTTTCATAGTTGTAGTCCTCCACCTTTCGGCTGTCCCGAAGGATGTTGTCCAGGATAAACCCGGCGGGCAGGACCCGCTCCCGAAGGCTGATGATCCGATCCATTGCTCTGTCCTTTCTCCTGTTTTCTTCGCTATTATCCTTATTATAGTCAATTACACCGGGTTAGACAACCGAAATCCGTAAGAACCGGTTGCATCCGGTTCCCACGGTAATGTATAATTAAGGTAATCGTTATACGGAAACAAACGGAGGTTACTATGTATTTAGACAACACAGTATATATGGGTCTGGCGGAGGACCAGAGAGTCCTGCTGGATCCGAAAATGTGCAACCGGCACGGCCTCATCGCCGGCGCCAGCGGCACCGGTAAGACCATCACGATGAAAGTCATGGCAGAGTCCTTCTCCGACGCCGGCATCCCGGTCTTCCTCTGCGATGTCAAGGGAGACGTATCCGGCATCGCAGCTCCCGGAGCTCCATCTGAAGGGATGGAAAAGCGGATCGACAAATTCGGCATCCGGGATGACTTCCAGTATAAAAGCTATCCCACCACCTTCTGGGATATCTACGGTGAGAACGGCCACCCCATCCGGGCCACGGTCTCCGATATGGGACCGGAACTTCTTTCCCGCATTTTGGGATTGTCCCCGGCCCAGGAAGGAGTCCTGAACATCATCTTCAAAATCGCCGACGACAAAGGTCTTCTGTTGATCGACCTGAAGGACCTGAGGGCTCTTCTGAGCTACGTGGGCGACCACAAAGACGAATATACCACCACTTACGGCAACATCGCCACCCAGTCCCTGGGAGGCATCGTCCGGGCACTGCTTCCTCTGGAATCCCAGGGCGGCGACCTGTTCTTCGGCGAACCGGCTTTGGACATCCACGACTGGATCCGGAACGTCTCCGACGGCCGGGGGATGATCAACGTACTGGATTCCGTGAAACTGGTCCAGAATCCGACCCTGTACGCCACCTTCCTGTTGTGGATGATGTCGGAGCTTTTTGAACAGCTGCCGGAAGTGGGCGACATGGATAAACCGAAACTGATCTTCTTCTTCGACGAAGCACACATGCTCTTCACGGACACCCCGAAGGTCATGGTCCAGAAGATCGAACAGGTAGTGAAACTGATCCGGTCCAAGGGCGTGGGCATCTTCTTCGTGACCCAAAGCCCCAGCGATATCCCGGACAGCGTACTGGCGCAGCTCTCCAACCGGGTGCAGCACGCCCTGAGAGCCTATACCCCGGCGGAACAGAAAGCCATCAGCGTCGCAGCGAAGTCCCTGCGGCCGAACCCGGCCTTCAAGGCGGAGGAAGTGATCACCGAACTGGGTGTGGGCCAGGCCCTGGTTTCCTTCCTGGATAGCGAAGGCATCCCCCAGATCGTCCAGAAGACGGCGATCATTTGCCCCCAGAGCCTGATGGCTCCAGCAGATCCGGCTTCCAGAGCCGCTGCAGTCCAAAACGACGGCATGGCCAAGTACGATCAGATGGTGGACAATCTCTCCGCCTTTGAAATGCTGGAGGAACAGAAAGTCAAGGACGAGGAACAGGCAAAGAAAGACGCTGAGATCGAAGAGCTGAAAAAACAGCTGGAAGAAGAGAAAAAGAAACAGGAAAAGGCTGCAGAAGCCGCCGCAAAGAAAGCGGAAAAAGAAGCGGAGGCGGCGAAAAAGAAGGCTGAACGGGAGGCCGAAGCCAAAGCCAAGCGGGAAGCCCAGCGGGCGGAACGCCGGAAGCAGCAGATCGAGCGGCAGCTCATCAACACCGGCGGACAGCTCCTCAAAAGAGGCCTGATGGGCATCCTGAAAAAATAGATTGGAGATTGGAGTTTAGACAGTCAAAATCCGGCGGAGCGATCGCTCCGCCGGATTTTTATCGCTCACAGCTTCCAGCTATAAGCTCCTAGCTCAATTGTTTCACAAAGTCCTCCATCACATCGGAGATCTGGATCTGCTG
>CADBSL010000130.1 GCA_902797345.1 uncultured Eubacteriales bacterium | reverse complement strand
GCAAAGGCGATCCTGCTGAACGTATGCGGCGGCGACGACCTGACGATGCTGGAAGTAAACCAGGCGGCAGAGATCATCGAACAGGCTGCAGACAGAGATGCTTCCATCATCTTCGGTTTCTCCACGAAGCCGGATATGGAATCTGAACTGATCATCACCGTTATCGCTACCGGATTTGAAGATGTGGCTGACGAAGAACCGGCATCCGCATTTGGCTTTGGCACTCCGAAAGCTGCAAAGAAAGCTGCTGAAGCTGCTCCGGCAAAAGAAATCGACAACGACTTCCCGATTCCTGACTTTTTAGCTCCGAAGAGATAAGAAACGAATCAGGAACGAGGAAAAGACTAAAACGTACGAAACCTTAGCGAACCAATGATCGGGGACAGGCAAATTAGTCTGTCCCCGATTTTATGAAAGGACAGGACTATGATCACCCGGATCACATCAAAGGACAACCCGGCATTGAAGCATTTCCGGCAGCTGCAGGTCCGCAAATACCGGCAGCGGCACGGAGAATTCGTGTTGGAGGGGCCGGTGGTGATCCGTGAGGCCCTGGAGCAGGGAACCCGGATGAGCATGGCCCTTTGCACCGACGACTTTCGGGAAACGAAAGAAGGCCGGGCGTTGATCCGGCAGGTGGAAGAGGAGGGGGTGCCCCTCTATTGTACCGAAGAAGGCCTCTTCGCTTCGGCGGCGGGGACCCAGACCCCACAGGGCATTTTAGCGGCGGCACGGATCCCGGTTTGGGACCGGGAGCTGCTGGAGGAGCCGGGATCCTGCTTTCTGGTATTGGACCGGGTCCAGGACCCGGGGAATATCGGCACCATGGTCCGGACGGCGGAGGCGGCAGGCTTTCGCGGGATCATCGCGGTGAAAGGCACGGCGGACCTGTACAGCGGTAAGGTGTCCCGGGCGGCAGTCGGCGGGCTGCTTCGTCTCCCGGTGTTCTATTGCGACTCCGGGGAGGCACTGCTGGAGGAACTGAAACCACTGGGGAAAAAGATCCTGTGCACAGACCCCCGGAGCAATCTGGCTTACTACGACGCCCCCATGGCGGAGGACATCGCCCTCGTCATCGGCAATGAGGCCGGAGGCATCAGCCCGGAATTACTGGAAGGTGCGGACCTGTCCGTCGGGATCCCCATGGAAGGCCGGACGGAATCCCTGAATGCGGCGGTATCCGCCGGCATACTGATGTATGAATCCCTTCGTCAAAGAAGGATCAGATAGTTAATAAATTGAAGGAGGAAGATTCGCATGCAGAATCAACTGAAAGAAATCCTTGAAAATGCAAAAAAGAACATTGCAGAAGCTTCTTCGAAAGAAGATATAGAGAAGATCCGGGTAGAGTACCTGGGCAAAAAAGGCCAGCTCACCTCGATCTTGAAATCCATGGGCAAGCTGTCCAAGGAAGAACGGCCGGTAGTGGGCAAGGTGGCCAATGAGGTCCGGGAGAACATCGAAGAGATGATCGCCAAGGCCGGCACCGCAGTAAAGGCCAAGGAACAGGAAATGCGGACCAAGGCGGAGACACTGGACGTGACGGTGCCCGGTACCGAACGGAAGCTGGGAGCCAAGCACCCCATCAGCGTCACCATCGACGAGATCACCAAGATCTTTATGTCCATGGGCTTTTCCGTGGCGGACGGCCCGGAAGTGGAGACGGTATTCTACAATTTTGACGCTCTGAATGCGCCCCAGAACCACCCCTCCAGAGACCTGACCGACACCTTCTACATTGAGGATCAGGAAGACGTGCTGCTGCGGACCCAGACCTCCCCAGTGCAGATCCGGACGATCTTAAAAGAAGACCTGCCCATCAAGATCATCTCCCCGGGCAGATGTTTCCGCTGCGACACCCCGGACGCGACTCATTCTCCCATGTTCCATCAGGTAGAAGGCCTGGTGGTGGATGAAGGGATCACCATGAGCGACCTGAAGGGTACTCTGGACGCTTTCGTAAAACGGCTCTTCGGACCGGAGACCCGGACGAAGCTCCGTCCCCACCACTTCCCCTTCACTGAACCTTCCGCGGAAGTGGACGTGTCCTGCTTCAAGTGCGGCGGCAAGGGCTGCAGCGTCTGCAAGGGCAGCGGCTGGATCGAGATCTTAGGCGCCGGCCTGGTGCACCCCAACGTGCTGAAAGTGGGCGGCATCGACACGGAAAAATACAGCGGTTTCGCCTTCGGTATGGGGGTAGAACGTGTGGCAATGCTGAAGTACGAGATCGACGATATCAGACTTCTGTATGAGAATGATATGCGGTTCATCGAACAGTTCAAATAGGAGGGAAAGAGATGTTAGTACCAATCAGATGGCTGAATGAATATGTGGATCTGAAGGACATTTCCCTTCAGGAATACTGCGATAAAATGATCATGTCCGGCTCCAACATCGAGGAAGCCTTCAAGGTGATGCCGGGGATCGAAGG
>CADBSL010000129.1 GCA_902797345.1 uncultured Eubacteriales bacterium | reverse complement strand
GGTGGCATGGATCGAGAAGGCGTCTACCGCGTACTTTTCATAACTGGTGACGAAGATGATGTGGATGTCCGGCTGCTTTTCCTTCAACAGTATCGCCAGGTCCAGCCCGTTGCTGCTGCCCATCTCGATATCCAGAAAGGCCACATCAAAGGTGTTCTCCTCCGCCAGGGACACCACGCCCTTTCCGGTGGCCGCCGTCAGGATCTCCGCGTCCGGCTGCGCCTCTTCCAGCGCCTCCGTCAAATCTTTCAGTGCAAATTGTTCGTCGTCAGCTACCAGAAATCTCATTACTCGTCTCCTTTTCCTCTGCTTTCGGGATCACGATGGTGATATTGGTCCCCAGACCGATGATGCTGTTGATGATGACATCCGCATTCACCTGGGTCTTGAGACGGTGGCGGATGTTGTACAGCCCTACGTGATCGCCTTTATTGGTCTCCTTCAGCGTCCGGGGGTCGAACCCCTGTCCGTTGTCCCGGACCTGGATGATGATGTTGTTTTCGTCTTCTTCCGTGCTGAACCAGATGGTGCCGCCCTCGTCTTTCTTCATGATCCCGTGGCGGATGGAATTCTCCACCAGGGGCTGCAGGGTCAGGGTCGGCAGATAGAAATCCTCCACCTGCACGTCAAACTCCACGTTGAGCCGGTCTCCGAACCGCTGCTTCTCCAGGTTCAGGTAGCTGGTGATGTGATCCAGCTCCTGCCGGAAGGGAATGGGCTCCGAGATCGTCAGTGAGTTCATATTGGCCCGCAGGAAATGAGAGAAGTCCAGGATGGACTGCTTCGCCTGCTGGGGGTCGATGTCGCAAAGCTGACGGATGGCCGTCAGGGAATTATACAGGAAATGAGGTTGGATCTGTGAGAGCATAATGTCCACCTGCATGCCGGAAAGCTCTTCCTTCTGCCGCTCCACCACCAGTTCTCTTTCGAAGTGGATGAAGATGAACACCAGGATCAACGCCAACGTCACCATCACATTCATAGGCACGAAGGAGTACTCCATGATCTGGATGATGAGGGCCGCCATGGGGATCAGGGTGTAGGCCAGGAACAGGAACCACTCGTTGCTCCGCATCCGCTTGCGGTTGTAAGTCATCATCACGATATTGATCACGAACATCAGGATCGGGATCATCTGGGCGATGACGAAATAGGGGCCCCGGTGGTAGACGTTCTGGTCGTCCACGTAAAAATAGATGCCGGTCCACATGGATACCGCCGTGAGGATCATCTGGATCCCCGCCAAAACGGCGCAGAAATCCCAGAAGGCTTTGTTGGTCCGGCCTTCCCGGGCGTTGATGAAGGCCAGCACGTAGCCGGTGAAGGCGAACACCAACAATCCCGACAGCAGGAAATACAGCAGACCGCCGCCTTCGATCAGGCTCTTGGTCAGGATGCCGCCGGTGCCGGATAAGATATCCACCGGCAGTTCTCCCACCATCATGAGAATATTAAAAATCAGCATCATGGAGAACCATTTCTGCGAGCCCTCCCCCACGTTCATACGGGGGATCTGGCTGATCAGCAAAATGAGGCAAACCAGGATGCAGAATACTTCCAACGCAAAATTGACTCCGTACATGGAATCCCTCCAAAAAACAGGATCTTTTTGTTATTTTACCACGAGTTACGGGCAGTTTCACTTCTTTTTGAGCTGTTTCATGATTTCCGGTGCCTGGGACATATCCAGGTCGTTGTGGTAGAGGTACATCCGGATATCGTCCTCCACTTCCAAATCGTTCTCCCCGGCCAGGTGTTCCAGGTGGTGGGTCAGCTCGTGGTGGAGGGTGTGCCGGAGTTCCTTCTCCCACTTGGCGTCGGAGGCGTTCTCCCCGAAGAGCTTCGCGAAGGATCCGTAGTAGATCTTCACCATCCGCCCCATGTCGGAGCGCACCACATATTCACCCATGATATACAGATCGTCCGCCCGGGCTTCCGGGCTGCGCTTGGCTTCCGGCAGCAACAGCACACCGCCGTTGAGTTCCCGGAAAATCACTTCCGGCAGTTCATTCACCATCTGTTCCAGCATGGTCTGTGCCTGATCGATCGTCATTGTCTTCTCCTTAAAAATCGTTCTCTTTGAACCGGATGATCATTTCATTGGTCAGGCTGATCCCGTCGAATTCGATATCCAGGTCCTCCCGGTCGATCCACCGGGCTTCGGACAGCTCGTGCCGGTCCAGGCGGATGGTCTCGTCTCCGTCCAGATCGCAGAAAAATCCCATCAACAGGCTGTCGGAAAAGGACCAGGGCTGGCTCTTATAGAACCGCAGGTTCCTCACCTTCAATCCTACTTCTTCCATAATCTCCCGGCGGACGGTGTCTTCGATGGATTCCCCGACTTCCGAGAAGCCGGCGATCAGCGCATACCGCTTGTACTCCCGGTCCGCGTACTTGGTCAGGAGCAGCTTATTGCCGTTTCGGACCGCAGCGATGATGGCGGGAGAGATCTTGGGATAAACCGTGTTCCCGCACTCGCATTTCATCATCCGCTCCTTCTCATCCTGCTCCATTTCCCGGCCGCACCGGCCGCAAAAGTGGTTGTCCCGGTACCAGTTCCGGAGCTGCAGCGCGGTGATGGCGGCGAATTTCACGTAGCCCGGCTCGTAGCGGTACAGCTCCCGAATGGAAGCGGTCTGCAGTCCCTTGAAGGCCAACGGTCCATCCTCCGTCCGTTCCGCCAGGAAAAACCGTGTCTTGTCGATGGCGAAGAGGTAGCGGTACGTTGCCTTGAGACTCTTCACTTCTCTGTAGAGAGGGAATTCCGCCGTCTGTTTGTTCATGTCCACCTTCATCCAGGCGTGATTCTTCTCGAAGATCACGATCCGGCTTTCCGGTTCCGGCTCCGCATTGATATATTCGTTATGAAAACTGTGTGGAAAAATATCCTGCAGCATCTTGTTCCTCCTGATAATACAAAAGCGGGGGTCTTCGTGTTGTACAAATCGCCCCGCTGTTTGTTCTTATTTCTTCAGACTTTCGACCAGGTCGATCATCTGCTGTACGGTCTTGACCTTGGCCAGCTTCTTTTCCGGGATCCGTACGCCGTATTCCTTTTCGATGTCGATGATGAAATCTACGATCTCCAGGGAAAGCATTTTCAGGTCCGCCATAAAATCGCTGTCAGGTGTGATCTCGTACCCTTCTACGTAATAAGATAAAATCTCCTTGAATCTTTCAAACATTCTTCTCTTCACCTCATCTTGTCGATTTCGTATGTAATGATTATATCACACCCGACGAAGATTGAAAAGGAAATAATTCCATTTTTAAAGCTGGTACAAATAGGCGTCTTTCGGTCGTTTCGGGTCGAAAACCGCGGCCGGGTCCATCAGATCGTCCATCATGGTACTGCCGCCGAACACACATTGCCACAGCCGGAATCCGTCCAGGTTCCGCCGCCCCATCCGGACATAAGAGTCCCCGATTTGAAGAGAATGGACCATGCCGTTCACATTGCAGAAGACATCAAAGCCCTGGCTCTTCATGTAGCGGAACTTGTCGGTCGCAGTGTAGTCTTCGTTCCACCCGGCCAGGTCCTGCCCAAAGGCAAAGATGATGGTGTCGGTCTCGCCCACCACCGGGACCACGTACTTCTTCCACTTTTGGGTGTCGGTCTTCACCCGGTCCAGCCCGGCATCCCCGATGTGGATATGGCCCCAGGTGTGGCTGGCGAAGGTCCACCCTTCCGCCTTCATGCTGTCCGCCACCTTCTTTGCTTCCGCGCACTCCGCATCCCAGTCGAAGTCCGGGTGTTCCTCTAACCACAGTTCCTGATCCCGGCCCAGATTCTCCCGGTCCCGGTACACCCCGTCGGTGCGGTATCCCAGCACCCCGTTGTAGCCCGTCAAAGCGATGACGCCCCGGGCGCCCCGGTAACAAAAGTCGGGGTGGGCTTCGATGAAATCGTCCAGAAGCGGCACGCAGTCGTAAGATCCTCTCACCACGGTCCCGTCCTTTTCGATATATTCGCAGGTAGGGCTCCCGTCTTCATCCACCACCAGCTTCACAGCGCAGCCCCGCCCGTCATAGCTGTGATAATAACTCAGATCATCCAGAGACAACACGAAGGGTTTCTTCCCCTTCGGCAGGTAGATCTCCTTCGGTGAGAAATGGGCGGTTCCGTTCTTGTCTACTTCTTTGTGATATAAGTCCGACATGGCGACCAGCACGAATCCCCTGTCGTACATCTGCTGCATCATGGCGTTGAATTCGTCCACCGTGGTCATCCACTGGCAGAATCCCCGGGTGGCCTGGTCCCAGCGCTTGTCTCCGTTGAGGGAAAAGCCCCGCTCCGGGTCCACCACCAAAGTGTGGAAGAACACGTGAGTGGTCTCGAAGGGATCCACCGCCACCAGTTCCGCCTTCTGCCGGTCGTACTCCTCCATCTTCTTCGCCACAGCCTTGTCCTTCTCCGCCTTCTTCACCTTCAGAAGGGTGTCTTCCGCCCTGTCATAGTCATACTGCAGCGCGTAGTTTTCCGCTTCCTCCAGGATCGCCGTCTTCTCTGCCTTCGCCTCCCGGTGGCAGCTCCCCACCGCCCCGGCCACGGCACAGATAAAAAGAAGAAGCAGGGCCAGGGCCAAAAACTGCTTCCTTCTTCTTTGTTTCCTCCGTTTGATACGGTTCGCTTCCCGATCTGTCATCTCCATTCCCCCCTTTTTCCATTCCTAAGATGTACTATGATTATATCATGGAACAGCAGAAAGGGAATGCTTATATTATGACATTTATCTTACATTTTTATTCCATATCATTTGGCTTCCAGATTTCCTGCAGAGAGAAAGCCGTAGGCGGTCTTTGCCTGCCGGACCGCCCGATCGATGGCCCGGGCCATGACCTCCGCCGCCAACACTCCCAGAGCGTCCGGGTCCACCTCTGCTTCCCCGTGGGCCATCACGAAGATGGAGTCCCCGTCGTTGGAGGTGTGGACCGGTGAGATCGTCCGGGCGTAGCCGTTGTGGGCGATCCCCGCCAGCTTCGTGCACTGGGCTTTGGTGAGCTTCGC
>CADBSL010000128.1 GCA_902797345.1 uncultured Eubacteriales bacterium | reverse complement strand
GGCAGCAGCAGTGGTGGCGGACGGAAGAAAAGTTCTGTCCAACATCATCTCTTCCCAGATTGAGATCCATAAATTATACGGCGGTGTAGTGCCGGAAATCGCCTCCCGGCACCACCTGAAGAACATCAGCCCAGTGATCGACCATGCGCTGGAAGAAGCGGGAGTGACCTTTGAAGACATCGATTTCATCGGGGTCACCAACCGGCCGGGGCTTATCGGGGCCCTGTTGATCGGCACCGCCACGGCGAAGGCGTTGGCCTATGCGCTGGATATCCCTCTCATCGGGACCCATCACATCCGGGGCCACATCTGCGCCAATTACATCGCTCACCCGGACCTGGAGCCGCCCTTTACGGCGCTCATCGTTTCCGGCGGGCATTCCACCCTGGCGGACGTGAAAGGATATACCGACTACGAGGTCCTGGGACAGACCCGGGACGATGCGGCAGGAGAAGCCTTTGACAAGGTGGCCCGGGTGCTGGGGTTGGGCTATCCCGGCGGGCCGCTTTTGGATAAACTGGCGAAGGAAGGGGACCCGGAAGCCATCCACTTCAAGCGGGTCTATTTAGAGAAAGACAGTTATGACTTCAGCTTTTCCGGCACCAAGACCGGGGTACTGAATTACCTGAACGGCAAACGCCAGAAGAACGAGGAATTCGTTCCCGCCGACGTGGCCGCCAGTTTCCAGGCGGCTGTGGTGGAAGTGCTGGTGGAGAAAAGTGTCCGGCTCTGCAAGGAGCGGGGAAGGGACAAGCTGGTGCTGGCCGGCGGGGTGGCCGCCAACAGCTGCCTTCGGGCAGAGCTGGAGAAGGCCTGCGCCGAAAACGGCATTAAGCTCTATATGCCTCCAATGATCCTCTGCACCGACAACGCAGCCATGATCGGCTGCGCCGCCTACTACGAGTTTATGAACGGAGCGGAAGACGACACCATGACATTGGATGCCTACCCCAATGCGGAGTTATAAATAAGCGTAAAAAACCCGGGAGGGATCAACAGATCCTCATCCCGGGTTTTTGATTGGCATTGAAAAGTATCACAGGCTGGCGAGAAGCTGATCCAGGATCTCTTCCGCGTCCCCGACAAGACCGTAGTCCGCCGCCGTGAAGATCGGGGCCTGGGGGTTGCGGTTGATGGCGATGATGAGGCCGGACCCCTTCATGCCCGCCAGGTGCTGGGTCATGCCGGAGATGCCCACGGCCACATAGACCTCCGGGGCCACCGTTCTTCCGGTCAGTCCCACCTGCTTGTCTTCCGGTGCCAACCCGGCCCGTACTGCGCCTCGGGAAGCTCCGGAGTCGCCGCCGGTCTTTTCCGCCAGTTTCTGGAGCTTTTCAAAGCCGCTCTTCGTCAGACCCCGGCCGCCGGACCAGCAGATGCTGCCCACGTGCTCCTGGATCAGCGTCTTCAGATCCTCCGCCTTATCCAGCATTTGAACTTCCTTGGTTTCGTGTTTTGCGCCCTTGCCGAAGATCCCACCGGAAATGACCAGCTTCATCACCTCCGAGGTCCCTTCGTAGATCTCCGTGATCTTGGCGTCCCGCATGTACCGTTCCAAAGGCAGGTCCTTGATGTAGCCGTAGCCTCCGTGGAACTGGACAGCCTTGAGGGTGGTCTCCATGGCCACGGTGGAGCAGGCCAGCTTGGCCTTTGCAGCCGCTACGGAAATGTCTTTCTTTCCCTGATCCAGGTGGGCTGCTGCCCGGTACAGCAGGAAGCGGGCTCCTTCGATCTTGGTCTCTAGCTCCGCCATGGTGAAGGACAGGGCCTGGAGGGAACTCAGAGGTTTGCCGAACTGTTCCCGGTGTTTCATGTAGTGGACCGTCCTGTCGAAGGCTTCTTGGGCGATGCCCAGGGCCTGGGCCGCGATCCCCAGCCGTCCCACGTCCAGAGCGGTCATGGCGACTTTGAAGCCCTTTCCTTCTTCGTACAGCAGGTTCTCCTTGGGGACTTTGCAGTTATTGAACAGCAGCTCCGCCACGGTGGAGCCCCGGATCCCCAGCTTATCTTCATTGGTGCCGAAGGTGAATCCCGGGGTGCCTTTTTCCACGATGAAGGCGCTGATCCCGTGATTGCCCTTGGTCTTGTCGGTCATGGCCATCACCACATAGATGTCCGCCACGCCGGCGCCGGAAATGAACATCTTCGAGCCGTTCAGCAGCCAGTAGTCGCCCTTGTCTTCAGCGATGGTCTGCTGCATGGCAGCATCGGTGCCCGCATTGGGCTCCGTCAGCCCGAAGGCCCCGATCTTCCTTCCGGAGGTCAGGTCCGGCAGATATTTTTTCTTCTGCTCTTCCGTGCCGTAGGTGAAGATGGGCCAGGTGGCCAGGGCGTGGTGGGTCTGGACTGCTACGCCGTGGGAGGCACTGATCTTGGAGATCTCCTCAATGATCATCACATAGGTCTCATAGCTCAGCTCCCTGCCGCCGTATTCCTTCGGGAAGGGCATCCCCAGAAAGCCCATCTCTCCCAGCATCTTCATAGTCCGGATCGGGTAGCGCTGAGCATCATCCATCTGCCGCAACTCCGGCGCGATCTCTTTTTCGCAGAATGCCCGGATCTGCGCCTTCAGCTCTAATTGTTCTTCCGTATAATCAAAATTCATATTTTTTTTCATCTCCTGTCTTTCGAATCAAATTTCGCCAGTACCCAGTATACCACAAACAAAAAGAAAAATCAGAAAATGATCATATTTACAGAAGAAGATGTTGTTATAATGAACGAAGAGGGCGTTTAGGAGATCCGAAGCGAAAGGGGACGGGAGATGAGCAAATCATTTAAGAGCAGACGATTCGTATTGGCGGGGGTGTTGATCCTGTTGGGAACGGCCCTGTTATTGACCGGGTGCGGCAGGTTTTCCGGGGTCTCGGGACAGGAGCCCGGAGACCCGACCGGGGAATACCTGCCGGAGGATGCCTTTGCCGGAATGATCACGGACTATCATTTCGATGAAGACGGGACGCTGCAAAGTCTTTCCATACACTTTAACGGGTTTGAGGATTCGGAGGAGTATCATCCGGTGTATGATTACGATCTGGAGATCCGGGTGACGGAGGATACGAGGATCACCGCTGAGTTCCCGGGGCTGGAGCCGGAACGGTTTTTATCCGGGGATTTTGGGAAAGTGTATATCGAGGGCACCGGAGCGAGAGAAAATGATGCTGAGGGCATCGTGTACCGGGCGGATCTCATTCACTTAAATGAGGTTCTGACCGGTGAGACGGCGGAGATGGACGACGGAACGAAGCTGCGGATCTGGACGGTGTATCACGGAAGAGAATATGAGTCGCCGGAGGGGAAAAGGATTCTCATTGTGGACGATACCGATGCCCCGGATTTTGTGACCTGGCCGGCAGCGGAGCTGGATCAAAAGGCCCAGGAGCAGATCTCCAAGTGGTACGAAAGCCAGGGGACCCTTTACGATGAATCCGCCGAATTGAAAAAGGTCTGGGAAGAGTATGTCCGGCAGGGAAAGCCGAGTAGTTTTATGGAGGGGTATCTCAGCCAAACCCCCATGGTCAAAGCCTATAACGATCGGTATCTTTTTTACGAGACAGAGCTGTCCATGCCTGGGACACAGGGGCGGTCCAACCAGGTAGAACTGGGAGCGGTCTTTGAAAAGGCTACGGGCCAGAAGGTGGACACTCTGAGTTTATTCACGGTGGCGCCGGAAGAGGTCGGTCCGACGCTGATTCGAATGGCGGGGGTGAAGGATCCCGCTTTGGGAAAGGAATTGGAGGAGGCCTTCCGACCGGAGTACATCCTGTTCCGGGACCCGGATTTTGGGCTAGTTTATCCACCGGAGACCCTGCCTTCTCACCCGGACAGTTACGCCATCTGGTTCAAGTATGACGAGAATATCCGCAGCATCCTGAAACCGGAAGCAGTGCCGAAGCTGCATTAGGGATTGAGAAATGGAGCCCGGAGAGAAATTAAAATGCACTCAAGATCACGAGTGCATTTTTTATTGAATGGGGAAATGAAACCATGAAATAAAATATTGTATAGAGGGATATACCGAAAGTTTATGGGACAATGCCGAATCGAAACCAGTAATTGTAAATACTGGATTGACAATCCAACTGTGCTGTTTTATAATTTGCGGGAACAAGGCGTTATGACTGATAAATCTAAAAGAAGGGGTGAAAGATGAGATTGGAGAAATCGATCGGGGAAAGGATCCGGGAGCTGGATGGTCTGATCATTACATTAAAGGAATCTATCGCTCAGGCTCCTGAGGGAAGTCTTCAGATATGGCGGTCCGGAAATCGGACACAGTATTATCACCATATAAAGGAACCGGATGGAGAAGCCATCCGATATATCAGCAAGGATGAGAAGGCTTTCATTCAGGGGTTGGCGCAGAAGGATTACGAGAAAAAAGTCCTTCGGGCGGCGGAGGAGGAAAGGGATTATTTGTTGAAAATGAAAAAAGGGTACCCGGGGAAATTGGCAGAGGAGGTATATCAGGGTTTGGATCCGACACGGAAAGCGGAGATCATCCCGGTGTTTCAATCGGATGAAGACTTCGTTCGGCAGTGGCAGAACCGGATCTACACGCCCAAACCATTTCGAGAGGGCGATCCCGAGTATTATACGGATCGAGGGGAGCGGGTTCGTTCCAAGTCGGAGGTGATCATTGCCAATAAAATGTATTCGGCAGGGGTCCCCTATCTTTATGAATGTCCGATCGTTTTGAGGGATGGAACCCTGATATACCCGGATTTTACCGTTCTCAATGTCCGGGAGAAAAAAACGATGATCTGGGAACACCTGGGGATGATGGATGATGGCTCGTACTGCCAAAGAGCCCTGGATCGGATCTTGTCACTGGAGCGGGAAGGGTTCTT
>CADBSL010000127.1 GCA_902797345.1 uncultured Eubacteriales bacterium | reverse complement strand
TGTTCCATCAGCATGATCCGCATCAGCTGGTGGGGGAAGGTCATGGGGGAAAAGGAGAGTTTTTCGTTGGCCCGCTGAAGGACTTCCGGGGAAAGCCCCAGGGAGCCGCCGATGACGAAGACTAGGTCGTTTCGATCGCCGCTGCCCTGTTTCTTCAGAAAGGAGCGGAATTCTTCCGATGTTTTATATTTCCCGTCGATGGCCAGGGCGATGACGTACTGCTCCGGCCGGATCCGCTTCAGGATCCCCTCCCCTTCGGTTTCCTTTACGGTCTTCGGGGAACGGTTCTCGTTGCTTTCGTCGGGGATCTCTATGAGTGAAAAGCCGCAGTGTCTGCTGATCTCTTTCGAAAAGCGGGCGGCGGCTTTTTTCAGGTATTCTTCTTTTAATTTTCCTACTGCCAGGATGGTGATCTTCATAATACGTATACTCCGCTCATCTCGTCCCGTTTCAGCATGTCGATCCGAAGACGTTCGCTCAGATAGATCCGGTGGGATTCCAGTACGTTGACCACGGTCTGCCAGGCCATTTCCGGGAAATTGTTTTCCTTGCTCAGGTGGGCCAGCAGCACCTGCCGGGGCCGGGGATCCTCCAGGATCACCTGGGCCAGTGCATGTCCCGCGGCTTCGTTGGAGAGATGGCCCTGGTCGCCGAGGATCCGCTGTTTTAAAAACCAGGGATACCGACCCATTTTCAGGATGTCCTCGTCGTGGTTGGCCTCCAGGATCACCAGATCCGCATCCGTCAGTTCCGTCAGGATCTGAGGGGTCACGGTGCCGGTGTCCGTGGCGATGCACACCTTTGAATCGCTTTTTTTCAGGGAGTAGCCCACGGTGTCAGCGGCGTCGTGGGACACGGGGAAGGGATGGACCTCCAGGTCGTTCAGCAAAAACGGCTCCCGGTCATCGAAGACCCGGATCTCCATCTGATCCCGGTTTTTGCAAAGGGTCAGCACCTGCTCCCGGGTATCCGGGTTCATGTACAGAGGCAGGTGATATTTTTTGGAAAGGGTATCGATCCCTTTGATGTGGTCTGAGTGTTCATGGGTGATCAGGATCCCGGAAAGATCCTCCGGTTTCAGGCCCAGAGTCTTCAACCGTTCCTGGATCTGACGGGCGGAAATGCCGGCGTCCACCAGGACCAGAGTGCGGTCTGAGCCGACCAGGTAGCTGTTGCCGCTGCTTCCGCTGGACAGCGAGCAGAATTGTAATGCCAATGGAGTTCTTCCTTTCTATTTTATGGTTGCTTTGTTTATTGAAATGCCGGGATGTACTCGCAGCTTCCGTCACCGGCTTCGATGCGCCAGGCCGGAAAGGCGGTATCGGAAGTGACCGTCCCGTCATAAGGGGTATTCACCGTGTAGGTCATGGAGATGTCCGTGACTTCCTTTCGGGCATCCGGGTCTTCGGTGATGACCCGGTCCATATAGTGCAGGAGTGCGGTGGTCACCGGGATCGGAGACCTTTGGGTCCGGCCGGATCCCTTCACCTCGGCCCACTGCTTTTCCATTTTCCGGACTCCGGTGGAAGAAACCGTGCAGGCCACGTAGAGCTCTTTGATCCGGTAATCGTCATAATACCCGCCATAGGTGACGACGAAGCGGTCCGGATCGTCTTCTGACAGGGTGATGCTGTCCACCCGGATGTCCTTTCCCAGGGTGCCGAAGCTTCCCAGGGATTCAAGGAAATGGTCCGCTTCCTCCCGGGCGGTGTCCTCGTTCAGATAAAGATTTTCCCGGGTCGCCTTATATTCAAAGGTCCCGTTGTCCTCGTCGAAATTCAGGGTCAGGATCGGCAGCTGCATCTCCGGGAAAGAGGTTTCTGCCCGGACGGTGATGCCGTTGTCCTCCAGCACCGCCAGCGTGTCCTTCAACAACACTCCGCTGTCGGCATTCTCCGGCTCCGGTTCGGAGGGACGGGTCAGCATGTAGAGAAAGAGGACATTGATCAGGATCAGCGCGATGATCAGGATATTTTTGATTTTAGACCATTCCATGAAGCGTCCTCCTGTTTACTGTATCGACCCCAGGTACTCCCCGGTATACAGATCGTAAAAGATCCGGGGGCCCCGGTCCACGGTCAGGATCCAGGAAGGCCGGCAGACCTTCCGGTGGTTTTCCGTGATCTCGTAATAGCCGGTGTCGATGCCGGAGATCTTCTCCAGCACCGCGTCGAAGAGTTCTTCCGGATCCTCCGGCCGTTCCATCCATTCATGCCGGACCAGCTCTTCGGCAATGGATTCATAATTCTGTGAGACCACATCCACGAAGGGATAGTTGGGGGTCTCGGTGTTGGGGGTGAGGGTGAAATCCTCTTCCCCCGGGATCCTCAGGTTCCGGCTGTAGTAGGTGACCTGAGTGCCGGTGACCACGATGGTCAGGACATTGTCGCTGCCGTAGATCTTCCGTCCGTTATAGTGGGAACGGAACCGGAAGGTGTACACGGAGCTGCGGTTGTAGGTGTCCCGGTCCACGTCTTCCAACAGGAAGTGGATCGTGTTGCCGTCGTGGGCCGACCAGGTGCCGTGTTCGGCGATAAAGGCGGAGGCCGTCCGGAAGGCTTCCACAAATCCTACCGTTTTATCGGCCGAAGACGGGGAATCCTGATATTCGAAAAACCCGTTTTGATATATGGTCAGGGATGTTTCTCCGTAATTATACAGGAAAATCGTGGTGCCGCTGTTGTCGGTTACGGTCCGGATGAAATCCAGGCTCTGCCCAAAGAAGTTCCGGGCCAGTTCCGTTTCAAACTGCTCGCTTTCATTCCCTGTCATGTTGTGGAGCTGCAGCGTTGGCAGATCGATCTGGGTGGCAAAGGGCGTGATGGCGGTATTGTCCGTCCCCAGGAACTGATTCATGGGATAATACTGATCCGAAGAACGGGCGCGAAGGGATTCGATCAGGGAAAGGATCCCGCTGCTGTCGTATTCGGAGGCACGGATCCGGAAATAGGAACCATCCCCGGAGCGGATGAAATAACTGTCGTCGAATACTTTGGAAAAACCCAGCACCGTCAAAGAGGTGAAGTGATCGGATTCATTGTAGCTTTTCGCCCCCAACGTCCGGAAAAAGGAATGTGGCAGGGGGTAGCTGAAACGGCATTGGACGGACTGGAAGCTCATGATATTGTTCCACTGGGCTTCGCTCAGCATCTCCACGGTAAGGCCCTTTTCTTTTGTGAATCCCGTGTAGAAGGGAAGGATCTCTTCCCAGACGGAGCGGGCGTTTTCGTGGAAGCTGGTATAAGTGCCATCCCCGAAATTCACGTCGATGCTGTCCGGACACACAAATTCGGAGGGGTCCGGAATGGTCTGGCTGGCCAGAGTCGTCGAGGACAGGCGATTGTCCATAGTCTCTTTGATTTCCAGAAACGAGGAATCCCTCCAGTATAAATAGGAAAGTAGTACTGCCGTGATGAACAGTACTACCAATAAAACCGTTTTTATTCTTTCTTTGTAAATGATCGCTTTACTCACTGACATCCACCACTGTTGTGCCGAAGAGGTTCCGGAATACATTCTGGAAGAACATTACCCGGTTGGCCGAGGATTGGCTTTCGTAGATCGCCGCCGAATCTTTGGATGCGCTGGATTCGATGATGAAGTATTTCTGGTTGACGGAGATCACGTTGCCCTCTTCGTCGAATTTTTCGATCTTCAGTCCGTACATCCCGGCGTCGATGTTGTTGACCTGCCGGGTGTAGAAGCTGACCCCGTCACCGCCGGAGAAGTCTTCCGAAGGTCCGAATTGAGACCGGACATTGAAGACCGAAGCGGGCACCAGGTCGATGGATTTGACGCTGGTGTAATTGGGGTAGGAATATAAAGTGAACCGCAGTGCGGTGTTATCCGTTGTCTTTACCGAAATCAGCAGGTTGTCGCAGTAGGTGATCCCGGTGTCGGAGGTCTGGGGGCTGATGACGGAGTAAGAAGCGTCTTCTGCTGCGAACGCAAAAGAAGCACAGCTCAGGCTCAATATCAGTGCCAGCACCAGTGCAAAAATCTTCTTTTTCACAGCCATCCCTCCTATCATATGATTTCAGCTTCAAGTATAATATAGGAATGTTACAGGAGTATTACACAGGGTTTAAGACATATTTACTTTTCAGGCCGAAATGGAAGAAACACCGGGCTGCAGAGGCGGCAATAAGCTTCCCCTTCGGAATCGGCGCCTTGTAGGGGGCTAAATCGCCTTGAACGTAGTGACTTCTACGAGCACCTTTCCTCCGGGGAACATATTGTCCGCCTTCAGGCAGCCCTCTTCTCTATTCTCGAATCCTTTAACTCCCTGGTTGTATTCTCCCTGAAAATCCTTTACAATCAGAGGGAAGAAAGGACGAGGGACGATATGGCTATTTTAAAGATCTATACGGACGGAGCCTGTTCCGGCAATCAGAATAAAGAGAATATCGGCGGTTGGGGGGCGATCCTGGAATACGGCAGCCACAAAAAAGAACTCTACGGTGGCGAACTCAATACCACCAACAACCGGATGGAGATGATGGCGCTGCTGAAGGCTTTTGAGGCCATCAAAATAGAAGGCCAGACCATCTGGGCCTTTTCCGACAGTTCCTATCTGATGGACTGTTTTCGGGATAAATGGTATAAGAAATGGCTGAAAAACGGGTGGAAGACCTCCGGAAAAAAAGATGTGGAGAATAAGGATCTGTGGATGGCGCTGCTCCCCTATCTGGACCGGCATGACATCCGGTTCTTCCGGGTCAAGGGACACGTGGACCCAGACAGCCCCAGGACGAATATGGATCAGCTTTATGAGAAGTTTATAGAATGGAATGGCACCGGCTTCACGCCGGAGGACTTCCGATATATCACGCAGATGAACAACCGCGCGGACCAGCTGGCCAACCAGTGGAAGGCAGACCGGGAATCGGAGGAGAAATGAGAAAACGCCTCTCCCTTTGCAGGAGGAGGCGTTCTCTTTTGTCATTGCTCCAGGGCCCGTTTCAGTTTGGCGATGTTGCGGCGGCTGACCGGGATGATTTTATCGCATTTATTGACGATGAGCTGTTTGTTGCCTAATACAGCGATCTCATTGATGTTGACGATATACCCCTGGTGGACCCGGATAAAGGTCTCCGGATCCAGCTCTTCCTCCAGCGCTTTCAGAGAGGTATAGATCGTGTAATCCCCCACGGAGGTGTAGATATTCACCTTGTGCCGGGCTTTCTCCAGGTAATAGACATCGTCCTGAAGGATCTTGGTCAGCACCTCTTTCTTTCGGTGGGGATGGATGGTGATGTAGCGGTTTTCCCGGACCTGACATGTCGCGTTGATCTGTTGGCTGGACAGGTAGTCGCAGACGACTTCCTGAAGATTGTTTTCCAGATCTTCGTAGTTTTCATCGGAATAGATGTCAAAGATGACTCGTTTTTTCATAGTACTCCTCCTGTTTGATACAATTGCTCGTTTAATTATTCTCAGCATGTGTTTTTTGTCGTATTAAACACTTCTTTAGAATATCATGAAAGGAAGATAGATGACAATAACGGGTCATGCATGACTTACTACCGAATCTGTAATTTTCGGGGTTTCAGCCATAAAAAAAGCGGATATGTCACCATATCCGCAGGATGTTTCACGTGAAACATTTACAGGGAATCCCCTTTTAGGGTTTTGAGCAGATCCACCAGTCGTTCCAGTTCGTCTTTCGAGAAGAAGGAAAGCTGGATCGATCCCCGTTCGTTCTTTTCCCGGATCTTTACCTTGGCACCAAGGATCTCCTTCAGATCGGATTCCACGCTCTGATAGGAAACCTGGGGGACGGATCTTTCTCCGCCGCTGGGGGTAGGTTTCTTTTCCAAGGGCCCTTTCACCAACTCTTCCGTCTGGCGGACGTTGAGCCCGTCCCGGAGGACGATCTCGGCGGCTTTGATCCGTTCTTCATCGGAAGGCAGGGAAAGCAGCGCCCGGCCGTGTCCGGCGCTCAATTCTTTCCGGGCGATCATCTTCCGGACTTTTTCCGGCAGTTCCCGGAGCCGCAGGGTATTTGTAACGTAAGA
>CADBSL010000126.1 GCA_902797345.1 uncultured Eubacteriales bacterium | reverse complement strand
GATCGCCTCCCGGTAGTCCCGTTTGCCATTTTCCCAGATGCCGGGCCAAAGGACCTCGTCCATCCGCTCGCTGGCAGCCATTTCTTCACGGTAGGCTTCCAGCGGTTTCAACCGGTCCGTCTCCACGCTTCGGCCGTCCAGCAGACAGCCCATCAACGCATCGAACCGCTCCTCATAGACCTTTTGGACCTCCTCCCGAAACACCGGCAGCTGCAGTAATTTGTGCCCCACCGAAGTATTCCCGGCGAAAAACCCCTCAAAGCCGACCTCCGATCCGTCCCGGCCCAGGATCGCGTCAAAATCCCACACCGGCCCGGCATAAAAGAGGTCGTCTCCCGCGTGTTTGTATAGATAGGTAGAGGAAACATATACGTCCTTATCATAGGAAATCTCCTCCACCAGGAAAAACTCTGCCAGAGACTTCAGGTCGGCGATCTCGGATAGTTTCTTCCCGGAAACCGGATCCGTCCCTCTGCCGTCCACGGCATTCTCCAGCTCCTGGAAGGAGCTGCTGATATAGTCCATCACCTGCTTCGGTGCATATTCCGGGCTCTTGACCGTCAGATAATAGCCGTCGGAGGTGCTGAACCAGCTTTTTTCCTCCCGGGCCCGGTCTTCGTAATCCAGCTCCAGCAGGTATCCGCCGCTCATGTCCTTCGGAGTTTTCAGCCCCCTGACATATTGGTATTCATTTCCCAGACGATTCGACCCGATCACCGTGGGCAGATCATCCAGATCCCCGACCCGCCGGTTATCCTCTTCAATGACCGCCCCCAGATCCCGGACATCCACCCGGCCTTCTGTGACTTCGGTTTTTTCCGACAGCAAATAGCTGCCCCGATATTCTCCGTCATAATACAGGTCCACCGGCCGGCAGTTCGGGGTATAGCGGATCCCCAGATCCGCCGCCAGGTCAAACATCACCCGATTGGCCAGCAAGGTCTCATCCGAATAATTGGTCAGCAGCACCCAGGTCTGGTTCTGCTCCCGGGGATCCCCCGTCTCCATCAGGTCTATGGATTCCTCCAGCTTGATCTGATATGGTTTTTTCGGCTCCAGCCAGGTGGAGTTCCCCCGGCCTTTGATCTGTTTCAGGTTCCCTTCGTAAACCGGCGTGCCCTCCGGTCCCAGAAGACTCATTCTCCCCTTGGCTTTATGGCTCTTGTCAGGGCTGGCCTCCACCCAGGCCCTTCCCTTTTCTTCCGGATCTTCGCTTGTCAGGAACAGAGACGCCAGATTCTGTGAATGCATCAGATTCAGGTAGAAGAATCCCCCTTCCCGGGAGACGCCTACCCGGTAGACTCCGTCCGCCGGTTCCTCCAAGTATAATTGGGTCAGGTCCGTTTCCTGCCCGCCGCCGGCCGTCACCGAAGACTCCCCGTAGCTCAGGATCATCTCCTCCCCGTCCGGGTCGAAAACCAGACCCGTCAGGTCGGCGGAAGCCGGCAGGAAAATCCAGTTCTCCCCTCTGACCCGCTGCATCCGGATCTCTTCCGTCGTTTCTCCCGCCGGGATCCGAACGGACAGCTCCGATGGGGTGCTCTGTTCTGCCGGAGAGATATCCGGCACCTCTTCCTTCGGCATCTCCTCTTCTCCGTAGACGACTGTCATTCCCAGCAGCATTATGATCAACAGTATCGCCAGTAATCTCTTCATCGCAGTCCTTCCTCCATAAAACAAAAGAGCCCCGGTCTTTCGAACCGAGGCTCCGTGTCATCTGATCAGATTTCTTCCTCCACGTATTTCACCAGGTCTTCTACCAGGGTAAATGTCTCTGCCACTTCATCAGGAATCTCGATATCATATTCTTCTTCAATCGCCAGGACGATTTCCACAGCGTCCAGGGAATCTGCCTCCAGATCCTTAATCAGAGATGTTTCTAAGGTGATGATGGACGGGTCTGATAAGTTCAGCTGTTCCGCTATGATTTTTTTGATCGTTTCGAATACCATAATTCTAACCTCCGGATGGTGTTTTCACACCCCTATTATAATGAAGTGCGTGGGAAGGTGCAATAGTTTTATCAGAAATTTTACTCTTCCGCCCACCGGTCGTAATACTCTTCCAGGGTGGCTTCCGCTTCTTTCAGCTGCCGGTTCGCTTCCCACATTTTTTCGTGATTGGTGAAAACTTCTTCCAGGCACATGTATTCCTGCAGCTCACTGATCTTCAATTCCAGCTCCAGGATCTTCTCCTCCAGCTGTTGACGTTCTTTCTTTTTCTTCCGTTCTTCCTGCTCTTTTTCCTTTTCCTTTCGGCGCAGCTCCTTCAGCTGGGTCTTGGTGAGTTCCCCGGAACCGCCTCCTGCCTGGGCACCGCCGGCTTCTTCCCCGGCCCTGCCCTCCAGTTGGGCCTTTTTCTCCAGGTAGTAATCATACTGACCCAGGTATTCCTTCAGCCCGTCTTCCGTCAACTCCAGGATCCGGGTGGGGATCTTGTTGAGGAAGTACCGGTCGTGGGACACCATGAGAAGAGTCCCCGGGAATTCCATCAATGCATCTTCGAAGACTTCCTTCGAAGGGATGTCCAGGTGGTTGGTGGGTTCGTCCATCACCAAGAAGTTCGCTCCGGTCATCATGATCTTCAAAAGAGACAGCCTTGCCTTCTCCCCGCCGGAGAGGGACCGGACTTCCTTGAAGACGTCATCCCCCCGGAAGAGGAAACTCCCCAGGATGTTTCGCAGTTCCTTCTGAGTATACAGCCGGTAGGCAGAGTGGAGTTCCTCCAGCACCGTTTTATTGGGATCCAGCATCTGCTGCTCCTGGTCGTAGTAGCCGATGGTGACGTTCTGCCCGAGCCGGATCACGCCGGTGTCCGGATCCGTCTGCTCCAGCAGCATCTTCAGGAGGGTGGTCTTTCCCGTGCCGTTGGGCCCGATCAGGCACACCCGCTCGTCTTTTTTGATATCGAAATCCACATTTTTGAACAGCTGCCGCTCTCCGAAGGACATGGACAGGTCCTGTCCGGAAGCCACGTCGTTCCCGCTCTGCAGCAGGGTCTTGAAGTGCAGCTTCATTTTATCGAAGGATTGGATGGGTTTATCCATCACTTCCATCTTTTCCAGTTTCTTTTCCCGGGACTTGGCTCGATTGGCCAGCTTTTCCGTACCATGCTGCTTGAACCGGCGGATCATCTCCTCCTGTTTTTCGATCTCCCGCTGGTTGGCTTCGTAAGCCTTCATGGCCGCCTTCTCCCGGGCCTTTTTCTGAGTGATATAGTCGGTATAATTGCTGTTATAGGTATTCAGGTGGTGGTTTTCCACCTCGAAGATCCGGGTCACGGTCCGGTCCAGGAAATACCGGTCGTGGGAGATCAGCACCACCGTTCCGCTGTAGGAACGGAGCTGTCCCTCCAGCCACTTCAGGGTGTCGATGTCCAGGTGGTTGGTGGGCTCGTCCAACAGCAGGATGTCGGGCTTTTGCAGCAGCATGATTCCCAGGGACAGCCGGGTCTTCTCACCGCCGGAGAGAGAATCGATCTTCTTTCCGTAGTCCTCCTCGGAAAATCCCAAAGCCGTCAGGATCCCCTTGATCTCGCTTTTGTATCCGTAACCGTTGCGGTCGGCGAATTCGTCGGACAGCCGGGCATACTCCTCCATCAGGGCGTCGGTGTCCCGGCCTTTCGCAGAAGCTTCCGCGATCTCATCCGTTACGTCCTTCAGCCGCTGCTCCATGGCGATGACCTCGGAGAACAGCAGCAGGAATTCGTCGTAGATGGTATTAGTACTCTCGAAGTTCCCGTTCTGGTGGAGGTAGCCCATCTTCGCCCCGGGGGCAATGGACAGGTTCCCCTCGTCCGGAGCCAGGTCCCCGCCGATGATATTCAGGAGGGTCGTCTTTCCCGCGCCGTTGAGGCCGATGAGCCCCACCCGGTCTTTTTCATTTATATTGAATGTGATATCCTCCAGGATCACGTCGATCCCGTAGGCCTTGCCGATGTTCTTGGCAGAAATCACGGTCATGTGTGTCACCTTTATGAGCTGGGAGCTGGAAGCTTGTCGCTAAGAGCTGGCAGCCTTCGTTTGTAAGTAGTTGTCAGTTGTCATCAGTCCGGCATCCTGGCGCCCGCCTCGGCCCGAACAGACGTATTATACCACAGGCACCCTCACACATTCAAGGCATAGTACCAAGCACCGCCATTTTCTATGTCACGGTCCCGTCAATTTCCGCCCCGTCTCCGATCTTGCATGGCTAATTCTAAATTCGTAATAAAAACCATGCAGCATCCTCGCTTCTCCCAGGAACCATGCATGGTATTTCGGTAGAATAAGATAACAACCTTGCGCCGGGCTTCTTCAATCCCCTTCCTGTGCATGGTTAGACCTCGCATTTCCTTATTCGCCATGCATCCGATCAACATTCCTCCCTGAGATTGCAAGGTTTTCTTCAATTTACACACATTTGCCATGCATATTATCATTCAACCTCTACACTCGTGCATGGTTTTTTGTTCGTTAAAGCAAATAACATTGCATCACTCTTTCCAGTAGGCGGGTATCCAACGGCCGCCGGGAAGTTTCATGGGTAATAATCAGGTTTTCCCCCGGAAAGAACCCTTCCCGCTCCAGTGACAAGATCCGATCCAGGGCTCTTTGGCAGTACGAGCCATCATCCATCATCCCCAGGTGTTCCCAG
>CADBSL010000125.1 GCA_902797345.1 uncultured Eubacteriales bacterium | reverse complement strand
GTAGCCCACATATCCCGGAGGGGAGCCGATGATCTTGGACACCGAGTGCTTCTCCATGTATTCCGACATATCGAGCCGGATGATAGATTCTTCATCCCCGAAGAGGGCTTCCGCCAGGGCCTTGCACAGCTCCGTTTTGCCCACGCCGGTGGGCCCCAGGAACAGGAAGGATCCCACGGGCCGCTTCGGGTCCTTCAGACCGACTCTCGCCCGGCGGATGGCCCGGGAGATCGCCACGATGGGCTCTTCCTGGCCGATGATCCGGGACTTCAGGGTCTCTTCGATATTCACCAGTTTTTCCGTTTCCGACTGATTCAGTTTTTCCACCGGGATCCCGGTCCATCCGGAGATGATGGAGGCGATGTCTTCCTCCGTCACCACCGCTTTATCCGCATAGACTTCCTCCATTTTGGCGGAAGCTTCTTTGATCTTCGCGTTCAGCTCCTGCTCTCTGTCCCTCAGCGCTGCCGCCTGTTCGAAGTCCTGCTTCTGGATCGCTTCTTCCTTCGAAGCGTTGATCTCTTCCAGTTCGTCTTCCATCTCGATCACATCGTCCGGTTTGATGTAGGTCTTCAGCTTGATCCGGGCCGCCGCCTCATCCATCAGGTCCACCGCCTTATCCGGCAGGAACCGGTCCGGGATGTACCGGTCCGACAGGCTGACCGCCGCATAGATCGCCCGGTCAGTGATCTTCACGTGGTGATGTTTTTCGTATTCTGCCTTCAGGCCATTCAGGATCTCCACCGCATCCGTCAGAGACGGCTCGTCGATCTGGACCTGCTGGAACCGCCGCTCCAGAGCCGGGTCCTTCTCCACCTTCTTCCGGTATTCCGTATAGGTGGTGGCGCCGATGACCTGGACTTCACCCCGGCTGAGGGCCGGTTTTAAGATATTGGAAGCGTCGATGGAACCTTCGCCGCCGCCGGCACCGATGATGGTGTGCATCTCGTCGATGAAGAGGATGACCTTGCCGTCCTTCTTCGCTTCTTCCAGCGCCTGCTTCATTCTTTCTTCGAATTCTCCCCGGAACTTGGAACCCGCCAAAAGCCCCGGCATATCCAGAGAAATCAGCTTCTTCCCCCGGAGGTTGTCCGGGATGTCCCCGCTGCAGATCTTCTGTGCCAGTCCTTCGGCGATGGCGGTCTTGCCCACGCCGGGTTCTCCCACCAGACAGGGATTATTTTTTGTCCGGCGGCTCAGGATCTGGATGACCCGTTCGATCTCCTTTTCCCTTCCTACCACCGGATCCAGCTTGCCGCCCCGGGCATCTTCCGTCAGGTTGATGCCGTACTTCCGCAGCACGCTCTTCTCATTTTCCTTTGCTCTCTGGACCTCCTGCTCCGTCTTCCGGCTGATCTCCAGGATATCCTTTTCCAGCTGTACCAGATTTACGTTCATATCATTTAAGATCTTGACCGCGATGCCCTTGCCTTCCTTCAGGATCCCCACCATCAGGTGTTCGATCCCTACGGCACTCTTGCCCATCTGCCGGGCGGTCAGGTGGCTGATCTCAAAGATCTGCACTGTCCGCTGGGAGAATCCCAGCAGCTTGGTGTTGGTACCGCTGCCGTCCCCCACCAGCTCGATGATCCGGCTGCGGATCAGATCCGCCGTGATCCCCGCCGTTTCAAAGGCGGAGGAAATGGGGCTCTGCAGCTGCAGGATCCCTAAAAGCAGGTGTTCACTGCCGATCAGGCTGTGGCCCATGGCCGCCGCCTCGTTCTTCGCAATGTCGATGGCCCGTTTGGAGCCGTCTGTAAATTTACCGTATACTTCCACTTTGTCACCTCTCTCTATTCGATTTCACATACCGCCAGGATCATGTTCTTCAAGATCCCGGCTCTGATCTCATTTTTGATATTCACCGGCCCCGAAATGGCCCGGTCGCTGACCGCCGCCTTCATCAGGCGGCTCTCCCGCTCGGTGATCAGCTCACGCTCCTTCATCAGATCGATCATCTGTCCCGCTTTCAGCATGGTAATGGCCTCGCCGGTCTCCTGCAGCATCGCGGAATAGAAATCATCCGGCGAAAGATTCATTTTGATGATCTTGATGGACCCGCCGCCGCCCCGCTGGCTCTCGATCCGGTAACCCTTATCCATGGAAAACCGGGTGGTCAATACGTAATTGATCTGGGAGGGGGCGCACTTAAAATAGCCGGCCAGTTCGTTCCGCTGGATCTCCACTGGCTCGGTCTCACTCTCTTCCAGGAGTTCTTTTATAAAGACCTCTATGAGGTCGCTCATTTTCGCCATACCTGTCCCTCCTAAAAAATCAAGGTCAAAGAAATTGACTTTCTTTGACCTTATTATAGACTATCTCTGACCTTCGCGCAAGAAATTTTTCTCTTATTCCCGGCAGGAGCTCTTTCACTCAGCTCCTGCTCCGGGGCAGGCGGACGATTTCATAGTTTTTTCCACTTTGTCCGCCGTCTCTCTTATTTAGTCCCGAGCCCTACCGAAATGTCACGGTGACTCCCGAAAGCTTTTCAAAGGCTTCTGCGTTTCTCCAATAGGACGCCAGGGCTTTCTGCCAATCTGCTTCGGTCCCGCCGAATTCGATGGTCTTCAGGTTCGGGCAGGCTTCCAGCGGGCCGTAGAAATATTCGATCCCCTTTGGGAGATAAATGGTTTCCACTCCATCGCAGCCTTCGTAAACACTCGGATCACTGAGATTCTTCATACTTTCCGGGAAGCGGATCTCCGTGATAGCGCTGCAATGATAGAACGCATTCCGGCCGACGAACTCGATCCCCTCCGGCAGAGTCAGACTTCCGGCCTTCCCCTGGGGTACCACCAGCAAATGTCCCCGGTCGACGTCGATCAGGCAATCCTCCGCTGCGATGAAATGGGGGTTTTCTTCACTGACGGTGATATGCTTCAGATTCGGGCAGAACCGAAACTCATCCCCAAAGACCGGGAAATAGCGTACCTGCCCGGTCGCCATGATCTGAGGTTCCGGATCCGGCAGGTAAAAGTCCCGGCCGAAGTGGATGGACTCCAGGGAATCACACCCGATCAGGCTGCCGTAATTGATATCTTTCACGGTATCCGACAGCACCAACTCTTTCAGGTCTTTGCACCCTGCGAAGGCGCCGACCCCGAACCAGATCACCCCTTCCGGCACGGTATATGCCCCCTGGATCCCCGGGGCAGCCAGGACAACCTGGTGCCGTGTCTGATCGATGATCACATTGTTCTCGCTGTCATAGCGGGGATTCCCCTCTACTATAGTAAGTTCTTCCAAGGCAGGACAATCCTTAAATACCATCCCCGGCGCATAGTCCGGCAGGGCTTCCATAGAAGCCGGCAAGCGGACGGTTCGCAGCGCAGAGCACCCGGCAAAGGCTTCCCGGTCGATCGTCCGAACCCCCTCCGGTACTATTAACGCTTCCAATCCCGTACAGTTAACCGCACACCGGTCCGCCAGTTCTACGGTCCCTTCCTTTACAGTGAACTTTCCGGTGTAATCCGTCGGGATCCGGTATAAGATTTTCCCGTCCCGGGAATAATAAGCACCGTCCTCCGCCGGCACATTTGACTGCTTTTGGCAGAACCGGCTCATCACCGCGGCCACCTGGGCCCTTGTGGCGTTACCCTTTGGCATCAGTTTGCGGTTATCCCCTTTCAGGATGCCGTTCTGCACCGCCCAAAGTGCCGGCTGCAGGGCGTATTCGCTGACATCTCTTCCGTCACTGCAGTATCCGGACAGTTCATCCCGGAGTTCAGAGGCATTCCTTTCCCCATCCGCCGGAAGACCCGCCTTCTGCTTCTCCATCTGCACATACCGATACAGGATCGCGGCCAACTGTTCCCGGGTCACCGGATCCTTCGGAGCGAACGCTGTTTCGCTGATCCCGTTCACCAGTTTCTCCGATGCCGCCCAGGCCACCGGATCTCCGTACCAGTCTTCCGGTCCCACATCTTCAAACCGGGCGTCTCCCGGCTCCACGGCCGGCTCTCCCTCCATCCGGTACAGCACCGTCACCATCATCCCCCGGGTAAAGGTTCCCGATGGATCAAAACGGTTCTCTGAAACCCCTTTCATCAACCCCTCTTCACAGACGTAATGGACATTTTCAGCGAACCAGTCCCCCTCCTTCACATCCGTGAAATCCGGGACGGTCCCGGCAAAAGCGAGGGCTCCGCTCAGGATCATCGTCCCTGCCAGCACCCCCGCTGCGATCATTTTCTTCAACATATTTACTCCCCCTTTGACATTTTTCTATATTTCTATTATACCCCCCCAGATTACGAGTCTATAACAATAGTATTACATTCCCTTTACACTTTTAAACAACCAAAAACCCCTGTGGTTATTCATCCCACAGGGGTCTATTCGCTGATTATTATGGACTATTCCTTATCTCTTGCCTTCGCCAGGGAAGGACCGGTAAGGTCATCGATGTCATCCTCGTCCACTTCCAATCCCAGCTCGCGGATGATCTCGGACTTCAGTTCCCGAAGGGCTTCCTCCCGTTCTTCCGCATCCAGGAAATCCTGGGCCTGATCCGGTTCCACCAGATTGTCCCCCTCCCGGACGACGAATTCTTCGGAATAGGGGATCACCGGCTCGTTGATCTCCACTCCTTCCGGCGTCTTTCCGCCGGTGATAGCTTCCGGGTCATGAGGATCTTCCGGGCCTTCGTCTCCGGGCTCTCCTTCCGGAGTTCCCGGCTCATCCTTTTCTGCCGTAACAGCTTCTGCAGCTTCCTCCCAGGCTTCCCGGGTCTCACGGAGCCCTTCGATGGCCTCCTCCGGATCCTTCGGTCCTTCCGGGGCCGGAGTCGCTTCCGCCTTCGCTTCTTCCTTCAGCATTTCATCGGTGATCCGGGGGATCTGCACCGTTGCCTTCGGGGTCTCTTCCGGCGGAGTCACTTCCACCATGGCTGCCGCCAGTGCCGCCATCGTTTCCGCTTCCGACTTCGTTTCCTTCGGCTTCTCCACCGGTTCCGGCGCTGCTTTTCTGCCCCAGCGTCTCTTCTTTCTCCGACGGCTGACCCGGACATCTTCTTCCGGCTCAAACTGTTGAGTCTCCTCCGGCGGAACCACCGATTCCATGGCAATCTTCACGATGGTACCGGAACCCGGTGTAGAGACGATGCTCAGGGTCTGCCCCAGCTGCTCTGCCAACCGCTGGCAGGTGATAAGTCCAATGCCGCCGATCCGGCCTGCCGGTTTCTTCGTCTTGGGCGCGTTCGAATCCTCCAGGATCATTTCGATCACTTCCGGTTTCATCCCCGTGCCGGTGTCCCGGACACACAGAAGCCCCGGTTTCTCAAAATAGAGGGTGATCTCGCCGATATTGGTGAACTTCAGCGCATTGGAAATCAGCTGTTCCAGCATAAACTGAAGACACTTCTCGTCAGTATAGACTTTCCCGGGAGAAGGGGTGATCTTCAGTTTCAGCTTCCGCCGTCCGGCCTGAGCCGCAAACCGCTCTGCCACCCGCCGAACGATTGGATCCGGGTCGGTCTCCTTGATAAAGAAATCCCCGTCCCGGGCATTCATCCGGGAGTGGAAGGAGACCATGTCGACGTAGTGCTCCAGACTCTGAAGGTCTTCCATCAGAGCTTCCGGTGCCTGCCCGCCGGTGTTCCGAAGGGTCAATCGAATGGCGGAAATGGAAGACCGGACCCTGCGGGTCCACTGAGACAGGTATTTCCGCTCGGAAGAACGCTGCCGACTGTGCTCCGACAGGAGCCGCCGCCGTTCTACCCCCAGCCGTTTAAAGGCCTGATAGTAGGCTTCCGTCGTCTGGTCGCCGGCGTCCCACAGCGCGTCCTCCGGGTGCTCCAGATCCTGGTCCTCGAGCCGTTCCTGAAGCTTATCCACCCGACGGCTGTGGGCCAGGGCTGAAACCAGAAGTCCCAGCACATCCAGCGCCGCACCGATCCCCGCCGCATACAGGGCGTATTTCATGGGCAGCTGCTGGCCAGAGATCACTACCACCGCCACCAGAACAGCCAGCGCCACCAGGATCGTCCACATCACCAGTTTTCGCGATTTTAAATAATCTCCCATAACATCTCACTCATTTCATTTACAAAAACAGGCGGATATTCACCCGCCTGCTTTCTTCATTCCATGGATTATTCCTGTTCAGCCTGGTATTCTTTAATGATCTTGTCAGCCAGGTTTGCAGGAACTTCTTCATAGCGTTCAAACCGCATTTCGAAGCTTCCTCTTGCCTGAGTCATGGACCGCAGAACGATCGCATAGTCGAAGAGTTCTGCCTGAGGAGCTTCCGCCATCAGCTTCTGTCCGCCGCCGGCCTGAGGTTCCATACCTAAGATCTTGCCTCTTCTCTTATTCATGTCGCCCATTACATCGCCCATGTATTCATCCGGAACGACGATATCCAGGTGCATCACCGGTTCCAGCAGGCAAGGCTTCGCTTCTACGATACCTTTTTTGAATGCCAGGGATGCAGCGATCTTGAATGCCATTTCGTTGGAGTCTACATCGTGGTAAGAACCATCGTAGAGGACTGCCTTAACGTTTACTACCTTGCAGCCGGCCAGCGGGCCCTTCTGCATGGATTCGATCAGGCCCTTTTCGATTGCCGGTACGTAGTTCTTCGGAATGGATCCGCCGAAGAGTTCTTCGGAGAATTCGAATTCTTCCTGAGACGGGCTGAAGCGGATATGTACGTCACCGTACTGGCCGGCACCACCGGTCTGCTTCTTGTGCTTGCCCTGTACATCGGACTGGCCTTTGATGGTTTCTCTGTAAGCGATCTTCTGAGGTACGGTCTGAACTTCCACGCCGAACTTATCCTTCAGTTTGGAGGTAACGATGTTCAGCTGGATCTCACCCTGGCCGCCCAGGAGAGACTGTCTGGTCTCTGCATTTCTTTCCAGACGGAAGGACGGGTCTTCTTCCATCAGTTTCTGCAGGCCGGAACCTACCTTTTCATCATCGCCCTTGTTCTTCGGTTCGATCGCCAGGAACAGTGCCGGCTGCGGGAACTGTACGCCCGGCAGCTGGATGTTGCTGCCCTTTTCGCTCAGGGTATCGCCGGTCTTTGCATACTGCAGTTTAGCGATGGCAACGATGTCGCCGGCCGGAGCGGAAGGACAATCTTCCTGGTTCTTGCCTCTCATATAGAAGATGGAGCTGATCTTTTCAGCCTTTTCAGCTCTCGGGTTGTATAATTCCATGCCGCTGGAAAGCTTGCCGGAAACCACCTTCACCAGGGAGATCTTCCCGAGGAAGGGGTCTGCGATGGTCTTGAAGATGAAGCCAACCGGTTTTCCGTTCGGATCCTGAGTCACTTCTTCACCATCCACGGTCTTATACGGAGCGTGGTCGGAAGCCTTCGGTACGAACTTCACGATCGCATCCAGCACGTCTTCGATGCCTTCGGTCTTCGCGGAGGAGCACTGCAGCACCGGTACGATGTTGCCTTCTTTGAAGCCGTTCATCAGTCCACGGTTGTATTCTTCCGGTGTGAACTCTTCGCCTTCAAAATATTTTTCCATCAGTTCTTCGTCGGATTCGGCGATGGCTTCCATCAGCGCATCTTCATCATCCAGTGTCACAACGGATGTGCCGAATTTATCTTTCAGAGCGTCGATGACTGCATCAACGTCTACGTTTTCTTTGTCGGTCTTGGACAGGACGAACATTTTCGGCATGTCGAACTGCTTGCAGGAGTTCCATGCCTTCTCGGTCCCGACCTGGATACCGGAAGAAGCGTCTACCAGGATCGCTGCGGCGTCTACTGCAGCCATGGCGGAATTCACTTCACCCACGAAGTCAAAGAATCCCGGAGTGTCCACGAAGTTGATCTTCACCTTATTGTATTCGACCGGAACGATGGATGCGGAAATGGAGTAACCTTTTTCGATCTCCATCTTGTCGTAGTCGGATACGGTGTTGCCGTCTTCTACTTTACCCATTCTGCTGAGGACTCCGGTTTTCAGCAGCGCTGCTTCCAGGAAAGTGGTCTTTCCGCAGCCGCCGTGCCCCAGGAGCGCAATGTTTCTGATACTGTCAGCGTTATAGCCTTTCATAATTGAGATTCCTCCTATATATTATTTCATTATGTCCATCTTTGAAAAAGTACACTCATTTATTATATCATCTAAAACCCTCATCGACAACAATCTTTTCCCGGTGAAAACGCAAAAATTCCCCGAAATCCTGCCCGGCTCGGGGAATTCTTTCTTCAGTTCTTGCTAAATGCCCTTCAGGGGCCGATGGGTACCCGATCATTCGCCGCCATCCGTCATCTGAAACCGCAGGGTCACACGGGTCTGACCGCCGATGGTACAGGTGAAAAGCGTCATGTCGTAGTCTTCCGACAGCATATAGTCGATGGCATAAGGGTCCAGGATCTCCGTCCCCAAAAGCTTATACTGGAACACATTCCCGTTCAGGTCCGTGAATGTAGCCAGGGTCCCCTCCGGCAGAGTCTTCAGATTCCCAAAGTGCCGGGGGTAGTTATGGGCCGCGATCACCAGATCCTTCGTATAAGCCGACCCCGCATATCGGCAGGGAGAGACCCGAAGGTTCGGGTAGCTCCAGGTGCTCTGGACCGGCAGTTCCAGGTTCAGCGCCGGGATCGATAAGACCCCCAGGTAATACCGCCCGTCCAGCTCCGTCTGGGGCATGTCCATCTCCGCTTCAACGGAGTACTGGATAGCTTCCATATCCACCGGCGTCTGAGCCACCGGGCCGATCTGTTCCATCAACTCTCCGACAGTGGCCTCCGCCGCGTCGCCGGCCCGCTGAGCGCTGATAAAATTGTAAGCCGTAAGGCAAAGGGCCGCTGCAACCAGCAGCAGCCCCAGAATGATCAGAATATTGAATCGAGATCCTTGTCTCTCTTTATTCGCCATCTGTTCTTCTCCGTTTATTCTTTCTCACCAGACCCAGCAGGATCAACAGAAGTCCTGCACAGGCCAGCACCGGTACCGGCCACCACAACATGCCTGTCTGAGGCAGCTTGCCGGTCTTTTTCGTCGTGCCCGACGGTGGAGTGGTCTTATTCTCGGGGTTATAGGTATTGGTCATGGTGACGGTATAGTTCTCCAGACTGGTCTTTACCTCATACCCGGCAGG
>CADBSL010000124.1 GCA_902797345.1 uncultured Eubacteriales bacterium | reverse complement strand
TCGCTGTGCTTTTCGATCAGGTAATGGGCATCCCCCTGTACCGCGATCTGTGGCAGATGCGTGATGCAGATGATCTGGTGGTTTTTCGAGATCTCTGAGAGCTTCCGACCCACCACAGTAGCGGCGTGTCCGCTGATCCCGGTGTCGATCTCGTCGAATATATAGGTGGGGACGGAATTGTAATCCCCGAGGATCTTCTTAAATGCCAGCATGATCCGGGAAATCTCACCGCCGGAGGCGATCTTGGAAAGGGGCTTGTGCGCTTCCCCTTTGTTGGTGGTGATAAAGAACTCCACCCGGTCGATGCCGTTTGGCGCGAATTCGATCTTACCCTTGGCGGTTTGCCTCGGATTGATCACTACCTGAAAATCACTGTTTTTGAAATTCAGTTCGGACAGTTCCCGGTTCACTTCTGTTTCCAAAAGGCGGGCTGATCTTTGACGTATATCACTGAGGGTTTGACCTAAGCGGAGAAGCTCCATACCGCAGGCTTTTGCCTTTTGGATCAGTTCCTGTTTGACCTCATTATAGTTCTCGATATTGCCAAGATCCTGTTCTAGTTTCTCCTCATAAGCCAGGATGTCCTCCACTGTGGCTCCGTATTTCATTTTCAGGCTTTTGATCTGTTCCTGACGCAGGATCAGAGAATCCACTTCCTCCTGTGAGAAATCCAGAGAGGACCGGTATTGAGAAAGCTCCTCAGCGATCTCCTCGATCTGATAATAATTGTCCTCCAGACGGCGATGCAATTCCGAAAAATGCCCGGAAAGGCCGGCGATCTCACTCAGTGCATTCAGCGCCTGGGAGATCAGGACTGTTGCACTCGCATCGGAGTCATACAGATTGCCCGACGCAGTAGAGGCCGCTGAGTAGATTTTTTCGCTGTTTCGGAGTACAGTCAGCTTTTCGTCGATCTGGACATCTTCGCCGGACTTCAAATCGGCCTTTTGGATCTCAGCCAGCTCGAATTCCATAAAATCCTTCCGGCGGAGGCTCTCGGAAACCAACCGATTCAGCTCGGTGAGCCGCTGCTGAAGCGATTGGAATTCGGTATATTTCTTTTCATACTCGGCCCGCGCGGCGGATAAGTCCCCATGGATATCAAAGGAGTCCAGGATGTTGATGTGCTGTTCCGGATCCAGTAAGGACTGGTTGTCATATTGCCCGTGAACATCCACCAGATCCCGGCAGAAGCGATCCATAGCAGCCAGGGTCACGATCTCATCATTGATCCGGCAGCTGCTCCGACCGTTTTCGAAGATCTCCCGGGTCAGCAGCACCGGATCCGTCTGTTCCTTTGTGTTCAGAAGGACCTGGATCCGGGCCTTTTTACAACCGGTACGGACTAGGGAAGAGTCCGCCCGGCCGCCTAAAGCCATGTGGATGGCTTCGATGATGATGGATTTTCCGGCACCGGTCTCTCCGGTGATGATGTTGAGGCCCTCTTCAAAATCCACCTGCAGATCTTTGATGATCGCAAAATTCTGAATGGAAAGCTGTTCTATCAAGGGATCACCTGCTTTTGATGGTATCACTGAAGAATTTCACCAGTTCACCGGCCTTTTCCTTAGAGGTGGCAGCCAGAAAGATCGTATTGTCCCCGGCGATGGTCCCTACCACGCCCTCCGGTTCCAGGGAGTCGATGGCCTCGGCACAGGCTGCCGCACAGCCGCTGAGGGTCTTCACCACCACGATGTTTTCGGCACTGGCGGCAGAGAGCGCCATATCCCGGATCAGATTCATATACCTTTCGGCAGAAAGGATGTCCGTGGTTTGTCCGGTCGCATATTTATACTTTCCCTCTGGGCCCAGGACCTTGATCAGTTTTAGTTCTTTGATATCCCGTGAAACGGTGGCCTGGGTGACCTTAAACCCGTTTTGAACCAGCATTTTAGCCAGTTCATCCTGTGTTTCTATATCGTTGGATGCTATCAGTTCCAGTATTTTGGCTTGTCTGGTATATCTCATATCGGCACTCACCTCCATGAATTTTTATTCATTCTATCATATTTGGGGAGGAATGAAAAGAGCAAAAGGGAAAGGTTAGAGAAACATTTGTTTGTTTTTGGCGGGAAACCCTTGGAAATATCCGTCAAATATGATACAATAGTTTGGAGTATGGATAAAGAGGTTAAGGAATGATCATTTTAGGCATCGACCCGGGTTATGCCATCGTTGGATATGGCCTGGTTGAGTTTCAGAACAATAAATTCAAAGTACTGGATTACGGCGCCATCACGACGGACAAGGACGAAGCCATGTCCGATCGCTTAACATATATCTACGCAGAGCTGCAGCGCTTGATCGACAAATATCACCCGGATGCGGTGGCGATCGAAGAGCTGTTCTTTAACAAGAATGCCAAGACGGCGATTTTGGTGGCCCAGGGAAGAGGCACGGCCATCGTTGCCTGTGCCAACAAAAATGTAGCCTTATACGAATACACCCCGCTGCAGATCAAACAGGCTCTGGTGGGGTATGGACGGGCGGAGAAGAAACAGGTCCAGTACATGGTCAAGATGATCCTGAACCTGAAGGAAGTGCCGAAGCCGGATGATACGGCGGATGCCCTGGCGGTGGCCATCTGCCACGGGAACTCCTACAATGTTTCCAATGTGCTGAAAATGAACACCGGGATCTGACCCGGAGGATGGAAGTATGATCGGATATATCAAAGGACAGCTCCTTTCCAAAGAGGAGGGGCTGATCGTAATCGAAAATGGCGGGATCGGGTTTGAGGTCCACGTGCCGGATCCGGGGCAGTTCGTAACGCTGCAGGACGGGCCGGCGGAAGTGGAAGTCTGGACTACGATGATGGTCCGGGAGGACGACATCAGCCTCTACGGCTTCAAACAGAAGTCCGACCTGATGCTGTTTAAAAAACTGCTGAATGTTAACGGAGTGGGCGCAAAGGCAGCCCTGGCGATCCTGTCGGTGATGCGGGCGGATGCACTGTCCAGAGCGATCCTCTTTGAGGACATCGCTTCCATTACCCGGGCACCGGGGGTTGGAAAGAAAACCGCTCAGCGGATCGTGCTGGAACTGAAGGACAAGTTGGCGGATGTCCCCGGACTGGAGCAGGCGGACACCTCCTTTGCCTCCGAGGAAAACCTCTCCGGCGGCGACATCGATGCCAGAGGAGAAGCTTTGCAGGCGCTGATCGTGCTGGGATATTCCCGCAGCGACGCAGCCATGGCCCTCAGTAAGATCAAGGAAGAATACGAGGATCCCCAGACCTACATAAAAAAGGCACTGGCGAAACTCATGAGATAAGCCCTTAGGGGAAAAGGCGGAAACAGGATGGAAGACAGAGACGACAGAGTCGTAAACGGCGAGTTTGCCGAAGAAGACATCGATATCGAGCGGAGTCTGCGGCCGAAACGACTCAGTGAATATATTGGACAAAAGAATGTAACGGATAATCTGAAGGTGTTCATCGACGCAGCCATGATGCGGAAGGAATCCCTGGATCACGTGTTGTTTTACGGGCCTCCGGGTCTGGGAAAAACCACGTTGGCCGGAATCATCGCCTCGGAACTGGGAGTGGATTTCAGGATCACTTCCGGCCCGGCGATCGAAAAAGCGGGAGACCTGGCGGCTGTGCTGACGAACCTGAACGAAGGGGACGTATTGTTCATCGACGAGATACACAGACTTCACAGAACTGTGGAAGAAATGTTGTATTCTGCGATGGAAGACTTTGCGCTGGATATCATCATCGGCAAAGGCCCCTCCGCCAGGACCCTTCGGGTGGACCTGAATAAGTTCACCCTGGTGGGAGCCACCACCCGGGCGGGGAGTCTGGCAGCTCCTCTGAGGGACCGGTTCGGCATCATCAGTAAATTTGAAATGTACACGCCGGAGGAACTGGTGCAGATCATCCGCCGGTCGGCAAAACTCCTGGGTGTGTCGATTGACGAGGAGTCCATGGCAGAACTGGCCAAACGGTCCCGGGGGACCCCGCGGATCGCCAACCGGCTGCTGCGGCGGATCCGGGATATCGCCCAGGTGAGAGGAAACGGGGATATCGACATCGACATCACCCGGAAGTCCTTGAAGGCCCTTCGGATCGATGATCTGGGGTTGGAGAGCCTGGACCGGCAGATCCTGACCACGATCATCACCCAATTCAAAGGGGGACCGGTGGGGATCAACGCCATCGCTTCCGCTGTGGGGGAAGAAAAGGTCACCATCGAAGATGCATACGAGCCCTATCTGATCCAGTCGGGATTGATCTTCCGGACGCAGAAGGGTCGGATCGCCTCGGAACTGGCCTATCGGCATTTAGGACTGGAAGCTCTCCTGGACAAGGGTGATGATCCCGGCAAAGACCAGATGAAGATGGAAATATAGAGAGTAAACAAAAGGGAGTAAACATGAAGAAATTGATCGGAGTACTGTGTGCCCTGGTTGTATTCCTGTGCGCGGGGACCTTTGTCTTTGGGGCGTCGGGTGATGTGCCGGGGTTCATACGAGTCGGGGTCACGAATGTCAGCGGTTCGCTGTACTATGTGACTTTCCCGGAAGGTTTCGCTGTGTATGAATACAGCGGAGGAGAAGTGTATCAAAAATACTGCTATCCGGACGTGACGCAGGTCGAGCTCGTCTGCGAGGGTGGTTATATCAACGTTTATGACGAATACGGGGAAGAACTGTTCATTTCCTATGGGGATACTTCCCAGTACTTCGTTGGTTCTGCGGATATCGAGAACGGTACCTTTACGGAAGGCGGCCGGATCTGCCGAGGCGGTCTGATGCTCTACCGGTGCGGTTCTGGATACAGCTATATCAACGTGCTGAGCCTGGAAAAATACCTCTACGGTGTGCTGCCGAAGGAGATGAGCGCCAGCTACCCGATCGAAGCGCTGAAGGCCCAGGCGGTCTGCGCCAGAAGCTACGCAGCCCAGACGGTCAGAAGCGGCGGGAAGCATGGCGGTGCAGGATATGACGTCTGCTGCAGCCAGGACTGCCAGGTCTACGGAGGAATGGGATGCGAGTCGGCCAAGTGCACCAGTGCGGTGTCGGATACCACCGGCAAGCTGGTTTACTACGGAGGCGTGCCGGTGTCCTGTTACTATTCTGCCAATAACGGCGGGTGGATCGAGAGCAGCCAGGAGATCTGGGGCGGCGGAGCCGGTTACCTCAAGGCTAAAAAAGATGAATTCAATCCCAGCGACACCTGGGAGATCGTCGTGCCGGACGAAAAACTGAAGAGTCTTTTACGTTCAGCAGGCTACAACGTCGGCAATATCCAGAAAGTCCAGGTCACAAAACGTTCCGAGGGCGGCAGTGTGCTGGAGATGGAATTTACCGGAGATGCCGGAAAGGCTGTGATCGGGAAGGATCGGATCCGTTCCCTGTTTGGGACTTCGGCGATGCGGTCCCTGAAGTTCGACATCACCGAAAACGGATACGAACTGGTGAAGAAGGTGGTTCGCCAGCCGGTGAACAGGGAATCTTCCTTCACCCTGGATCAGTACTATGTACTGGACCGGACCGGTGAGGTGATGGTGCTGAACCTGAATGAAGTGGTGGCGAAAAGCCTCAGCGATGCCCTGGTGATCAAAAAAGCCGAGACTCTTACGGAAGAAAAGGTCGTGGAGGAGAGAAGCGGATACGATGGGATCAAGATCTCCGGCCGGGGATACGGACACGGGATCGGTATGAGCCAGACCGGCGCCCGGGAAATGGCTGCCCAGGGGTATGGCTACGAAGACATTTTAAAATATTACTTTACGGATGTGACGATACAATAACATGAAACTGACTGAATTTGATTATCATCTGCCGGAGGAGCTCATCGCGCAGCACCCGGCGGACCGTCGGGAGAATTCCCGGATGATGGTGCTGGACCGGAAAGCCGGAACCATCGAACACAAACATTTTTACGATATCACTGATTATCTCCGGCCCGGAGACCTGTTGGTCTTAAACGATTCCAAGGTCATTCCGGCCCGGATTTTTGGCGTTAAAGAAAAGACCGGAGCGAAGATCGAGGTCCTGTTGATCAAGCGGCTGGAAGGGGACACCTGGGAAGCGATGGTACGGCCAGGAAAGAGGCTCAAACTGGGAGACGCCGTGAGTTTTTCGCAGGAGAAACGCTTCCGGGCGGAAGTGGTCGGATACGGAGAGGACGGCACCCGACACCTGAGATTTGACTACGAAGGCATCTGGAACGAACTCCTGGATGAATATGGGCAGATCCCCCTGCCTCCCTACATCGATCGGGAGAATGAAACGGAAGACAAGGACCGGTATCAGACGGTCTATTGCAAATACGAGGGGTCTGTGGCGGCTCCCACGGCGGGGCTCCATTTCACAGATGAGATCTTACAGACTCTGCAGGAAAAGGGCGTGGAACTGGCCTTTGTGACTCTTCACGTGGGCATCGGCACTTTCCGGCCGGTGAAGGCGGAGGAGATCGAAGATCACGCCATGCATTACGAAGAATACTCCATCGATGAAGAAACGGCGGAGAAGATCAACCGGGCAAAAAGGGAGGGGCGCCGGATCATTTCCGTGGGAACCACTTCTACCCGGACGGTGGAAAGCGCGGCGGACGAAAACGGATTCGTGAAGGCCGGGCAGCGGAGCACCAATCTGTTCATCTACCCGCCGGTGTATCGGTTCAAGACCATCGAAGGGCTTTTGACCAATTTCCATCTGCCAAAATCCACGTTGCTGATGCTGATTTCGGCCTTTTACGACCGGGAGAAGATCCTGGAGGCTTACGAGGAAGCGGTGCGGGAGAAATACCGCTTTTTCAGCTACGGTGACTGTATGTTGATCCTTTAGACCTAACGAAAGAGAGAATAACGATGGCATCCATGACCTTTGAACTGATCAAAAAAAGTGCCCGCAGCAAAGCCCGCAGAGGCCGGATCACGACTCTCCACAGCGTGATCGAGACGCCGGTCTTCATGCCGGTGGGGACTCAGGCCACTGTAAAAGCCATGAAACCGGAGGAAGTCCGGGACATGGGGGCCGATATCATTTTGGGAAATACCTATCACCTGTTCCTGCGGCCCGGACACGAATTGATCTGGGAAGCGGGAGGACTTCACAAATTCATGAACTGGAGCGGTTCCATCCTCACGGACAGCGGTGGGTTCCAGGTCTTCAGTCTGGGCAAAATGCGGAAGATCACGGAAGAAGGCGTGAGATTCCAATCTTATCTGGACGGTTCCCGGCATATGCTGACCCCGGAGTCTGTGGTGGAGATCCAGACGGCACTGGGGAGTGATATCATGATGGCCTTTGACGAGTGCGCCCCTTATCCGGCGGACCGAAGGTACATCAAAGATTCCCTGGAGCGGACCACCCGGTGGCTCAAACGCTGCAAAGAGGCCCACACCAATACAGAAGAACAGGCCCTTTTCGGCATTATGCAGGGAGGGATGTACAAGGACCTTCGGAAGGAGAGCGCGGACCAGATCGTGGAGATGGATCTGCCGGGATACTCCATTGGCGGACTTTCCGTGGGAGAGCCGAAGGAAATCATGTATGACATCCTGGATGACTGTGCGGACTGGCTGCCGGAGGAGAAGCCCCGTTATTTGATGGGAGTAGGCAGCCCGGACTGCCTGATCGAAGGAGTGGCCCGGGGGATCGATATGTTCGATTGTGTGATCCCCACCCGGATCGCCCGGAACGGCATGGCGTACACCTCCTTCGGAAAAGTTTCCATTAAGAATAAACAATATGAGCGGGATTTTACCCCGCTGGACCCGAAGTGTGATTGTTATACTTGTCGGAATTATTCCCGGGCGTACCTCAGGCACTTATTCAAGGCGGGAGAGATCCTGTCATCGATCCTGCTGACCCACCACAATATCCACTATCTGCTGGACCTGATGAAACAGATCCGGACGGCTATCGAAGAGGACCGTTTTGAGGAGTTTCGCCTGGAATTTTACAATGAAACCGGCGACACGTGGAAGTAACTATGATATAATGGGGAAAAGTCGGTTTAGCGGAAGAAAAAACCGACGGGAAAGAGGAAGAAATGATCATATCGAACCTGGAAATGGTGATCCGGCTGGCATTGGCAGTCCTACTGGGCGGTGCAGTGGGGCTGGAACGTGAGAAAAAAAACCAGGCAGCCGGCCTGCGTACTCATATCGTCGTTATTTTGGGTGCAACATTGGTCATGCTGATCTCGAAATATGGTTTTGCGGATATCTTTATCAACACCAAGGATCCGGCCCGTCTGGCAGCTCAGGTAGTCAGCGGCATCGGTTTCCTGGGTGCCGGGATGATCATCGTCAATCGCAATAAGATCCGGGGACTGACCACGGCGGCCAGCCTGTGGACCACGGCCTGCATCGGCCTTGGCGTTGGCGCCGGGTTTTATATTCCGGCGATCGCCACGACGGTGCTTTTGGTGGGGACCCTTTCCATCGTCCAGATCATCGAGCAGCGGCACGTCAAAAAGGATTTCCGGCAGATTTATGCGGAAGTGGAACAGTTGGATTCCTTCATGCAGGGATTGGATGAAGTGCTGACCCGGTATGCGGTGAATCTGGGCCGGGTGGAGATCCAGGAAAAGAGTTTTCCGAATGAATTGGATGTAGGAGAAAACGAACCCGGCATCGTGAAGCTGGTGGTGTACCTGCAGCTTCCCCGTTACATGGACGTGAGTTTCATCGTCAGCGGTCTCAGCAAGATCGACGGTGTTCACCTGGTAGAGGAGAAATAGATGAAAAAAGGCGATGTTTTACGTATAAAAATCGAAGGACAGCGATATCCGAATGAGGGTATCGCTCGTTTTGACAATAGAAAAGTAAAGGTAGACGGTGCTTTGGAGGGACAGACCGTGGATGTGCGGGTACTAAAGAGCGGAGAGAAGAGGATCAAGGTCAAGAATATCGGCATCGTAGGGCGGGCGCCCTACGAGATCGAGCCGAATTGTTCTTTCTCGGATGTCTGCGGGGGCTGTACCTTCCCGACGCTGCCTTATGAGCGGCAGGTGGAGATGAAACGGCAGGAAGTGCTGGATCAACTGGAAAAGAACGAGGTGGAATACGGCGAATTCCTGGGGATCGAACCCTGCCCGAAGATCACAGAGTACCGGAATAAGATGGAGTTCACCTTCGGGGACTATGAGATCGGAGGCAAGCCTCAATTGGGGATGCACAAAAAAGGCCGGTTCATGGATGTGATCACTGTATCAGACTGCGTGATCGCAGACCGGGATTTCCAACAGATCGTGAAGGCGACCCTGGAGTTCTTTGAGGACGCAGGGATCCCCCACTACCACAAAAAAGATCACTCCGGATACCAGCGCAATCTGATCGTCCGGAAGAGTGAAAAGCACCGGCAGCTGCTGGTGAATCTGGTGACGGCTACCGGATATGAAATGGATGAGGGGGCTTACGTGGAAAAACTGAGGAGCCTGCCTTTGAATAACGATATCGTCGGGATCACCCACACCTTCAATGACCGGGTGGCGGATTCTGTCTATTGTGATGCGATCAAGACCCTCTGGGGACAGGACTATTATTACGAAGAGATCCTGGGACTGAAGTTCAAGGTCACACCTTTCTCCTTCTTCCAGACCAACACGGAAGCGGCGGAGCGGCTGTACGACTATGCGGTGGGGTTGATCCCGGAACTGGAGGGGAAGACCGTCTTCGACCTGTACAGCGGCACCGGGACCATCTCTCAGATCATGGCCCTTAGGGCGAAGAAAGTCGTGGGCATCGAGTTGGTGGAAGAAGCCGTGGAGGCGGCGCGGGTCAATGCGGATCTGAATGGACTGTCGAACTGCGAATTCATCGCTGGGGATGTGTTCAAGGCCCTGGACGAAGTCAGCGAAAAACCCGATGTCATCGTGGTGGATCCGCCCCGGGCGGGGATATTGCCGAAGGCCCTGCGGAAGATTTTGGACTACAGAGTGGACACCATCGTTTATGTCTCCTGCAACCCCCTGACCCTGGCACAGAACCTGGCAGTCATGGAACAGGAGGGCTACCGGGTGGAGAGTGTCAAAGCATTTGATAATTTCCCCTTTACCAAACACATCGAGACGGTAGTATTAATGTCGAGAATTTGAGAAAAGCAACCCTTTTTCAGAAAGGGTTGCTTTTGTAACGTGTTCCCAAAAACTG
>CADBSL010000123.1 GCA_902797345.1 uncultured Eubacteriales bacterium | reverse complement strand
TCGTCGTACTCGTCGTCATATTCTTCATCGTCGTACTCATCGTCGTATTCTTCGTCGTAGTATTCGTCGTCATCATAGTATTCGTCGTCGTCGTAGTACTCATCCTCTTCGTAATAGGGTTCCACGTACTCTTCGGAATACTCGCCGAACAGTCCCTGTTCCAGGCCCTCTTCATATTTGCTGTGGCTCTTGATGTCGATCTTCCAGCCGGTGAGACGGGCTGCCAGCCGTACGTTCTGGCCTTCTTTGCCGATGGCCAGGGACAGCTGCTGATCCGGTACCACCACCAGCGCCATTTTCTCCGGTCCGTTCACCAGGACTTTTTCCGTCTTGGCAGGACTCAACGCGCTGCTGATCAGTTTCTGCGGATCCTCATCCCAGAGGATAATGTCGATCTTTTCACCGAAGATCTCATCCACCACCGCCTGGACACGGGCTCCCCGTGTACCGACGCAGGCTCCGACCGCATCCACATTCTCATTGGCGGACCACACCGCCATCTTGGTCCGGGAACCGGCTTCTCTGGAAACGCTCTTGATCTCCACGATGCCATCGTAGATCTCCGGCACTTCCAATTCAAACAGCCGCTTCACGAAGCCCGGGTGAGAACGGGACAGGAAGATCTGCGGACCTTTCGTGGTTTTCCGAACGTCCATGATATACACCTTGATCCGGGAATTGACGGTGTAGGTCTCTCCCGGCACCTGTTCCGCCCGGGACAGGATCCCCTCGGTCTTTCCGAGGTTGATGTATACGGTGTCGTTGCTGATCCGCTGGATGATGCCCACTGCGATCTCGCTGACCCGGTTGATGTAGTCCTCGTAGACGATGGACCGTTCCGCTTCCCGGATCTGCTGGACCACGACCTGTTTGGCGGTCTGCGCGGCGATCCGGCCGAAATCCTTGGGCTTGACGATGGTCTCCACGATATCGCCGGCTTCGTATCTGGGGTCGATCTCCTGAGCATCTTCGATGTGGATCTCAGTATTGTCACTGTTGATTTCTGCTAAAGTTTCCACTACGGTCCTTCTCATGTAGATGGTGATCTCTCCGGTCTCCCGATCGATGTCCACCCGGACATTGTTGTTGGAACCATAGTGCTTTTTATAAGCGGACAAAAGCGCCGCTTCGATCGCTTCGAGTATCACCTCGGTAGAGACTTCTTTCTCCTTGGCGAGTTCATCGATCGCTTCAATGAATTCCCTGTTCAATTTTGGTAAACCCTCCTTTTTAAAATACTACCGCCAGCCGGACTTTGGACGCCGCATCCCGTGGGATCCGGATCTCCCGTCCCGAATCATCGGTGATGACGATCTCGCCGTCTTCCAGCCCCTTCAACTCTCCCGTCCATTCCTTGGATCCTTCCAGGGGTTTGTACAGCGTGATGTCCACCAGCTTGCCTTTACTCTTTTCAAAGTGTTCGTCTTTGACCAGCGGCCGGTCCAGTCCCGGGGAGGATACCATCAGGTAGTAATTCTTTTCGATGATATTTTTCTCATCCAGCCGGTCACTGAGCCAACGGCTCACCACTTCACAGTCGTCGACGGTGATGCCGCCTTCCGGTTTATCCACAAAAACCTTCAGGTACCAGTCCTTCCCTTCCTTCGAGTACTCTGTCAGATACAGCTCGTACCCGTGCTCCGGCAGAAACTGCGCCAGTTCCCGTTCTACCACGTCCGTAATCTTTTCTTTTGCCATCCGGCATTCCTCCTTTCCGCGGGACTCCCCGCTAAAATCAAGAGAGTGGGCTTTGCCCACTCTCCAGAGTAATAACTATTCAATAACATATTGAGTATACGCTAAATATAGCGTAATGTCAAGGTTTTATCTATGCCTGCGGTTCCAAACGGTCCCCCTCGATCTTTTTCGGGTCCTTTTTGGCCTGAGCTTTGCTCAGGAAACAGGTGCCGATCACCAGAACAATACCGATGATATCGGTAAGGGTTCCCGGATATACCAGGGTCAGACCACCGGCGATCATGAGGATCCGCTGCCAGATCTTCAGGTTCGAGAAGACATACCCTCTCAGGCCTGCCGCTACGCCGAATACGCCCAGCAGAGAGGTGGCGATGACCTGGATGGCCTGGATCAGCGTGCAGTCAATAAACAGCAGCGCCGGGCTGAGGCCGAAGCAATACGGAACGATGAAGGCCGCTATGGCCAACATCGAGGCATTGACTGCCGTCTTCATCGGCTTGGAACCCGCGATAGCACTGCCTGCGTATGCAGCCAGAGCGACCGGCGGTGTGATGTCCGCAACGATACCGAAGTAGAATACGAACATGTGAGCGGACAGGGTCGCCATCCCCATCCGGATCAGGATCGGTGCACAGGTGGTGGCCATGATAACGTAGTTGGCCGTGGTCGGTACGCCCATACCTAAGATGATACAGGTCACCATCGTGAGTACCATGGCGAAGAAGATATATCCGCCGGAGAGGCTGACGATGGTGGAAATCAGCCGTGCGCCGATACCGGTAGTGGTAATAACGCAGGCGATGGTGCCGGCCACTGCACAGGCGATACCAACGGTCAATGTGGACCGGGCACCGTTTTCCAGTGCATCAAAGAATTTATGGATGTTGATCCGGGTATCCTTGGAGATAAAGCTGACGGCGATAGCGGATACCGTCGCCACGATGGCTGCCAGAGACATGGTGGTCTTGATCATCATGATGACCATGATGACCAGCGGCAGCAGCAGATACCCTTTCCGGATCATCAGTTTGCCAAACTGAGGAAGCTGATCTTTGGACAGGCCCTTCAGACCCATCTTTTTTGCTTCCAGGTGTACGGCGATGAACACGCCGGCAAAGTACAGGATCGCCGGCAGGATCGCCCGCCCCGCGATGTACTTGTATTCGAACCCGGTGTATTCCACCATCAGGAAGGCCGCTGCACCCATGATCGGGGGCATGATCTGGCCGCCTGTGGAAGACGCCGCTTCTACCGCGCCGGCGAATTCCGGACGGTAGCCGTTCTTCTTCATCATCGGGATGGTAACGGAACCGGTGGTTACCGTATTACCAACGGAGGAACCGGAGACCATACCGCACAGCGCCGAGGACAGTACCGCTACTTTAGCGGGCCCGCCGCTGGAACTGCCGGCGATGGAGTTGGCCAGTTCTATGAAGAACTGGGATATGCCGGTCTTCTCCAGAAATGCCCCGAAGATAACGAAGAGCACGATGAAGGTGGAGCAGGCACGGATCGGCGTGCCGATAACACCTTCTGTAGTATAAAACAGGTTGTAAATGTTGATAGTAAGGGGTTTGGTCGTGAACCCCAGCATGTATATGATGAAGGCAGAGGATACGATAACGATGGGGATCCCGACCGCCCGCCGGCAGCCTTCCAGCGTAACGATGACGCCGATGATGCCGATGGCCAGGTCGATGGGCTCCAGCCGGATCGTATTGGTGATGATCTTATCCAGATTGAATACGAAGTAGAAATACGCTCCGCCGCCCAGTACGGCCAGTATGCAGTCATACCAGGGAATATAATTGACCTTTTTGCCGCCGCCCTTCCGGGAGGGGAATACGATAAAGATCAAAAATACCAGAATGCCGACGAAGGATGCCCGCTCGATACGAGTCTCCCAATCCAGGCCAAAGTTCAACAGGATACTGTAGATCGCAAAGCCCACCAGCATGTACCGTACCACGACTTTCGGTACGCCCTGCCATTTCCGGACATTGGATTCCCGGTCGTACTTTTCCATGACCGCCTGGATCTGTTCTTCCGTAGCGACTTCCGGTTCAATGTCGGCTGCCGCCGGGTCTGCCATATCCAGGTTCATATCCTCTTTGAGCTCTTTGACTCCTTCTTCGAGCTTTTCGCCGATTTCGGATGCTTCATCTTCGATTTTTTCAGTCAGATCTTTTGCCTCATCTTCGATCTTTTTGAAAAGTGACAATTTGTTTCCTCCCTCTTTCAGATTTCCCTTATTCCTGTTCGAGCGTGAACCGAACCTTGCTGCTTCGGCCGCAGAGGTCTCTCAGGCTCACTTCTTCTCCGCCGATGGTCAGGATGTGGTCGGAAATAGTCCCCACCACGATGATCAGCGGATCGATCTTGTGGTCGATGCCGGAGACGATCATTTCACCGTTCTCTCCATAGGAAAGGTCTTCTCCTTCCAGCAGGATCTCCTCCACCCCGGCGCCAAAACCGTAGTAAACGCACTGGGTGTTCCAGATCCCGTCCTCCCGGCATTGATAATAGTCCCGGACCGGACTCTTATTGACCGAGTGGATGAATTCGACCGTGAAAACATCGCCGGTTTCCACAGGATAGGATGCATAGGTCTGGCCTGTCTGGGGATCTGACAGGACCAGCATCGTCTGTCCCGGAGCGCATCCGGGAAGTAAAGCGACCGCAGTAATGAAGATCATTATAGCGGTCGCAACCGTAAATTTCTTATAAAACTTTACGAAACGTTTCAAGGCATGCTTCCTTTAAACTACATTACTCCCTGTTCGGTGAAGTACTTCACAGCACCCGGATGGAAGTCGATGTCGATACCGGAAACAGCGGTTTCGAGGCTCAGCTCATTGCCCTTGTCATGACCGGCGATGATCTGATCCTGTAAGTCGAAGATACCCTTTACGAAGTTGTAGATCGCATCTTCGGATACATCGTTTCTTGCGATGATGGTAGCCATTACTGCTACAGCCGGAACATCGTCCGCAACTGGCTTATAGGTGTTGCCCGGGATCACGCCGTAGGTATAGAAACCATAGTCGCTCATCAGCGCATCAGCATGCTCCTGATCAACTTCCAGCAGATTGAAGTTATAGGAAGAAGACAGTTCAGAGATCGCGGTGGTCGGATAACCGGCTACTACGAATGCTGCATCGATGGTGCCGTTCTTCAGGGAATCTGCGGAATCTGCGAAGGACTGGTTGTTCTTCGTGATATCCTTGTCGATGTCGATGCCGTAAGCGGCTAAGATCTGACGTGCATTGAATTCTACGCCGGAACCAGCGTCACCAACGCTGACCTTTTTGCCCTTCAGCTGGTCGATGGATGTGATGTTCTTGTTTGCAACGATCTGTACGTATTCCGGATAGCAGGACATTACTGCGGAATAGCTGTCGATCGGAGTCTTACCGTCGTACATGTCGGTACCGGTAGCTGCATAATACATTACGTCGTTCTGTACGATCGCGATCTGGTCCCCGCCGGTATCGATCAGGTCGATGTTCGCTGCGGAAGCACCGGTGGATTCAACGGTGATGTTCAGCTGATCCGCCAGGTTTTCATTCAGGACCTGAGCAACAACGCCGCAGAAACCGTAGTAGGTACCGGAAGTACCGCCGGTCGCCATGTTCAGGGAAACCGGACCGTCTCCGCCGTCAGAAGATGCGCCACCGCCGCCGCAGGCAGCCAGTGCCATGATCATGAATACGGACATTAAAATTGCAAGTGTCTTTTTCATCTGGT
>CADBSL010000122.1 GCA_902797345.1 uncultured Eubacteriales bacterium | reverse complement strand
TACGAGATGTGCATCCTTAGCTCAGTTGGTAGAGCACCTGACTCTTAATCAGGGTGTCCGGGGTTCGAGCCCCCGAGGGTGTACCAAGAAAACAATAGCCATCCAAATGGATGGCTATTGTGACTATTAGGGCTTTTTCTGTACCTGAAAATACATCGGAGGAATCGGAATGGAAAAGGAAGAAAAAATGGTCGATCTGCCGGCTGACGTGAACGCGGATCCCGAACCGGGAATGGAAGCGGAAGAGTGGTACGCCAAATACCCCAAACCGGACATCTGGGATCGGTTCAAGGCCCATTTCGTGGATGCCATGCTGGTCTACATCCCCGGGACCCTGATCTACTATCTCCTGCTTCCTTACTTTCTTAACGTGGAACCATTCAACGCAGGATATGTGCTCATCCGGCTGTTTCTGGCGGTATACCTGAATGCAGGACAGCTGATCTCCTGGATTTTCGTCTGGAAGACCAACGGATATACTCCGGGGAAGAAACTCTTCAAACAGCGGGTCGTTCGGCTGGACGGCAAACGGCTCACCCTGAAGGATGCCTTCGTTCGGGATTTCCTGATCAAGGGAGTCTGCAACCTCTGCTCCTTCGGCCTGATGAACATCGCTTCCATTATCGTGGGTTACCTGAAAGCCCACAATCGGACGCTCCACGACATCGCTGCCTACACCATCACCATCGATGTGCATGAGCCGGAAGAGGAAGAGCCCCGAGTAGAGTTTGAGTAAAATCCACGGATTTGTAATAAAGTTGTAATGAATCACGAAAACTTTTTCCCGGAAATGTGGTATAATAACAGCACTGTATAGTAAAGAGCAAACTGAAGGGACAGACTATGAAAACATTTGTGAAAACTCTCGTCGTCACGACGTTGATTTGTACCTGCATTTTCACACCGGCCTTTGCCTGGTGGAACAATGTTCAGGACAATACCGTATTCAAGGAAAGTGAAGTCAATCTGGAAGAGGAAATGCCGTCCCTGGTGGATGAAGACAGCCCGTTCTTCCAGGCCTTCTCCGACGCCAACCGGATCAACATCCTCCTGCTGGGGGTCAACTCCGGCCTGGCGGACACCATCATGCTGTGTTCCTATGACAAGGATACGGACCATATCGATCTGATCTCCATTCCAAGAGACACCTATTACGTGCGCTCCGGCCACGGTCACCCCTCGGAAAAGAAGATCAACGCTTCTTACCAGGATGGTGCTTTGGGCGTGGCTATGGCGGTCAGCGACCTGTTGGAGGGCATTCCTATCAACTGCTATATGAAAGTGGATTACGAAGGCGTAGCACGGATCGTGGACTCCATGGGCGGTGTGCCGATGAATGTTCCCTTCCACATGCACTACACGGATATCTACGATACGCCTCCTCTTTACATCGATATCGAAGAGGGCTACCAGGTATTGGACGGACAGAAGGCCATGCAGTTCATCCGTTTCCGTAAAGGCGATAAGGGCTACCCCGGCTACCGGGAAGGCGACATCGGCCGTGTCAAGACCCAGCAGGAATTCATGAAATCCGCATTCCGGCAGGCTATGGGTCTGAACATCGTAAAAGTCACCAAAAGCGTTCTGAACAACGTAGAATCCGACGTCAAGGTGGATACGGTGCTGAGCATCGCGAAAAACGCCACCGGTCTTTCCCCGGACAAGGTAACCACCTACACCATCCCCGGCGAAGCCCGGATCGGAGAAGGGGACCTGTCCTTCTGGTACTCCAGCAAGTCACAGATCCGCGACATGCTGACCCAGATTTACTCCAACCAGCTGGATGAAGAAAACATGGACTTCAGCGATGTGGATTCCAAGAGCACCTCTGAAACGGAGGGCACTACAGAATAATCCAGGAATTACCGAAGATCCGGTCCAAAAGACCGGGTCTTTTTTCAGTTTTATTGTAAATATGTTACGTTTTCTTTAATCTCGCCAAAAGTCCGGCGGCTTGTGTTACAATAGGGTTGGAAAAAACTGCTTACTGCACATTGATATATGAGGAGAAAACCATGAAAAGATTTAAAGGCCTGTTGGTCTGGGCGTTGGTTTTAGGGCTGCTGATGAGCCTGGCCGCCGTTCCGGCCTTTGCCGCTTCAAATACTGAGGAAGGGTGGGGCGTAGCCTCCTGGAGTTGGCTGGAAGAGGACAGTTCCTCCCACGTCAACACCAAAGCCATCGAACAGCAGACCCTCTCGGAATGCAATCAGATGTGGGACACCACCTCCATGGACCAGTGGAGCGCCGACCAGATCGACATGTATCTGGATCTGTACAACCAGCGGGTCAGCGACGCACTGGACAAGTACAATAAGAATAATAAGACCATCCACGTGGTGGTGGCTTTTACCATGCCCAAGGACAAGGATTACCTGGAAAACTACGTTCGGAAATGCAACCCCTATGTGTATTTGACCCGGGACGGCAGTTTTTATTCCAGAACGCCTCTGGTGCTCTCGGATAAGAACCTGGATTATGCCACTGCTGCCCTGACCATCAAAGGCTACGGGAATTACGAAGCCATGATCTGCCACAACGGGCAGGATGGGGTCGCTACGGCTCAAAACGCCTCCTATACGTCCTTTTCCAAGTTGACTCTGAAGGTCTATAACGGCGGATTCCAGGCGAAAAGCAATTATATCATGAGCGAAGATATCGCGAAAAAACTCATGGAAGAATACGAAATCAGCTCGATCCCGGGCTACCCCGTGCTGTACAGTTTCGAAGATGTGAAGGAAGGCGACTGGTTCTATGACCCGGTAATCGCCGCCACTTCCGTGGGACTGATCAAAGGCAAGAGCGACACCCTCTTCGCACCCCAGGACAACATCACCTACGCCGAAGCCATCACACTGGCTACCCGGATGCACGCGAAAAACAATGGAAAGGACTTTGACTCCTACCTGAGAAACGTTACTCCCTGGTACCAGCCGTATTTGGATTATGCCAAAAAGAACGGCATCCCGTGGAAGTACAGCGACTATAACGCTTACATCCCCCGGGATGAGTTCGTCCATATTTTCTATAAATCCATGCCATCGGATTACTACCAGGAAGTCACGACCGTGGAAGATGGTTCCATCCCGGACGTCTCCATGCGGCACAAGTATGTGGCTGAGATCTACGCCATGTACCGGGCCGGTATCATCAAAGGCAATGAAGATGGTTCCTTCGCTCCGAAGAGCGCCATCAAACGCAGTGAAGCTGCCGCCATCATGGCGCGGATGATGGGGTTGTAAGGAGCTGGGAGCTTTGAGCCCGGAGTCCAGACTTGAGACTTAAGACTCACTTCCCCAAACAAAACCGTGCAAAGACTTCATTGATGATGTCTTCCTGAACGGTTTCTCCGGTGATTTCTCCCAGAAGGGACCAGGTTTGGTTCACATCGATGTCAATAAACTCCAGGGGTTCTCCCTGGCGGATCATGTTTAAAGCGTCCTCAGCTGAGCTGAGGGCCTTTTTTAATAGGTGGAGGTGACGGACATTGGTGACGAATACATTTTCGCCGGTCTTCACCTGCCCGCTGTAGACCCTTTGACGGATCTGTTCTTCCAGCTCTCCGATCCCTTCTCCGCTGACCATAGAAGTCCGGAGGAATTCACGCTCCGGAAGGAATTCTCTCCATTCCTCTTCCTGCCAGCAGGGAGCTTCATCGGTCTTATTGACCAGGACGATCACGTCCTCCCGGTCCCGGAGTTCTTCCGCGATCAGCCGGTCTTCCTCGTCCAGAGGACGGGACTGGTCCAGTATGAACAACACCAGATCCGCCCGTTTCAGGCTCTCCAGGCTCTTTTCTACGCCGATCTTTTCCACCACATCCCCGGTTTCCCGGATCCCTGCCGTATCGGTGATATTCAGCAGGATCCCGCCGATGTTCAGCTGCTCCTGGATGGTATCCCGGGTGGTTCCGGGGATCTCCGTCACGATGGAACGGGTCTCCCGCAACAGCCGGTTCATCAGCGACGATTTCCCCACGTTTGGCTTGCCCACGATCACCGTATTGAGGCCCTCCCGGAGGATCCGTCCCGTATAGCCGGAATCCGCCAGTTCCCGGATCTTTTCACAGATTTCCTCCATTTCACGGTCCAGTTTTTCATAGGTCAGGACTTCGATATCCTCGTCCGGGTAATCGATGTTTACCGTCAATTCCACCAGCACATCCACCAGCTTCTCCCGGATCCGGCGGATCTGATCCGACAGCCTTCCGGAAAGCTGTCCCATGGCCGCTTTATAGCTGTCCTCGGTTTTCGCCCGGATCACGTCCATCACAGCTTCCGCCTGGGACAGGTCGATCCGCCCATTCAGAAAGGCGCGTTTGGTGAATTCCCCGGGTTCTGCCAGCCGGGCTCCTTTTCGGAGCACCAGCTCCAGCGTCTTCTGCAGGGACACCATACTGCCATGGCAGTTGATCTCTGCCACATCTTCCGCAGTATAGGTGCCGGGACCCTTCATAAACACCGCCAGCACCTCGTCAATGTCCTCTCCCGTATCCGGGTCGATCACCGTACCGTAGGTGAGCTTACGATTTTCTACATTATATATATTATTGTTATCGCTCCTGTTTTTCTTCGGTACAAAAACAGAACGGAGAATAGGTCCTGCCGATTCTCCGCTGATTCGTACTATTCCGATCCCGCCTTCTCCCGGAGCAGTGGCGATGGCTGCAATAGTATCTTCTTTATTCATTTTCGCTTTCCTGAGCCTCACTCACCGGCGCTTCCGGTGCGGTTTCAACCGGTGCTTCTTCTTTATGTTCTCTGCGGAACTTGGAATCTTTATTGAACTTTCCGCCGCGTCCCTTTTCCCGGGGCATCTTCCGAACTTCGATCACGACTCTCCGGTAAGGTTCGTCCCCTTCGCTTCTGGTGTTGACTCTGACGTCGTCCTGAAGAGTTGTGTGGATGACCTTTCTTTCATAGGGGTTCATAGGCTCCAACCGAACCGCTCTCTTGGTCTTGGAAACCTTGCCGGCCAAACGGATCGCCAGCTGTTCCAGTGTGCTTTCTCTCTTTTCCCTGTAATTTTCAGCATTGATCACGACCTTGACATACTTGTCGGTGTTCTTGTTTACTGCCAGATTGGTCAGATACTGGAGAGAGTCTAATGTCTGTCCTCTCTTTCCGATGATGGTACCGGAATCCTTGCCTTCGATATCGATGTAAATAATACCGTCTTCTTCACTGGATTCGATCTTCAGCTCCAATCCCATTTTTTCCGTGATATCCTTGACGAAAGCCAGGGCGATCTTTTCCGGGCTGAGTTTCGGAGTGACACGAACGAAAGCCTGCTTGGCACCCAGGCCTAAAAAACCTTTTTTCGCTTCTTCCAGAACTTCCACTTCCACATCATCCAGTGTCAGTCCCAATTCAGTCGCTGCCAGCTTTGCAGCGGCTTCAACGGTGTCCCCATACTTTTCTAAATATTCCACCTGTATACCTCCACAGTTTTATTTCTTCTTCTTGTGTTTGTTCTTTTTACGAGCTGCTTCTTTATCTTTTTTCATCTGAACCAGTTCTTCGTCGGTGTAGAAGTCACTATATTCATCTTCCACTTCTTCCAGTTCGATCTTTTCGTCAAAGATTTCTTCATCCTCTTCTTCGATGATCTGGACTTCAGAAGGCTTCACGGGCTGCTCTTCCACTTCTTCCGGGAAGAGTTCCGGATGTTCCTTCCGGTATCTTTCTTCTTCTTCCTTCTGGATTCTCTGTTTCTTGATTTTCGACAGCACGAAATGCTGCTGGATGCACATGAATAATGTTCCCACAAACCAGTAGATCGTCAAACCTGCCGGGAAAGAACGACCCCACCAAACGATCATCAACGGGAAGATGTACTGGAGCACCTTCATGGAATTCGCCGAAGAGGGGTTGGCGTTCATGGTGATCTTATATGAGAAATAGGTCGTGACGCCCGCCAGGATCGGCAGGATCCACTTATCCGGCTGACTCAAGTCCGGGATCCACAGGAATTTTTCGTGGACCGCCAGGATCATATCCTGGTCCATGTACATGAGCGGATTTCTCAGGGCAGCAAACAATCCGAACAGGATCGGCATCTGGATGATCAAAGGCAGGCACCCCTTGGCCGGGTTAACGCCTTCTACCTGATACAGTTCCATGATCTTCTGATTGTATTTTTCCTTGTCCTGCCCATATTGTTTTTGCAGCTTCTGCATTTTCGGCTGCAGGTCTGTCATCTTTGCGGACTGCTTCATCTGAGCATTGTACAATGGGAAGAGCGCGCCTCTGACGATCAACGTCAAAAGGACGATGGCGATCCCATAGCTGCCCGGAAGACCCAATCCATCAACAACATTGTAGAGCAGATTCAGAAGCAATGCGATGGGTTTTGCAAATACCGCTAAGAGTTGATACATTACTACTTTTCCTCCATTCCTGCTATTTGAGCGGATCGTATCCGCCCGGATTAAATGGATGACACTTCAGAATCCTTTTTATTCCCAACCATGTTCCCTTTAAAGCTCCGTATTTGCTGACCGCCTGAATGAAATATTCCGAGCAGGTCGGATAAAACCGGCAGGTCTTCGGTAAAAGAGGAGAAATGAACCATTGATAGCATTTCACTAAAAAAATCAATATATGTTTCATTCTTTTGTTTCCTTCAACAGTTTTCCTCTGTGTAGTGCATTTCTGAGGGATTTTTTCACCTGGCGGTACGTCGCCTGGTTGATCGTATTTCGGGCGATGATGATGATGTCGTGGCCCGGCTTTACGAAATCCTTCAGTTCCCGGTAAGACTCCTTCATGAGTCTTCTTGCTTTATTTCGCTGAACACTCTTGCCTACTTTTTTGCTTGCAAGAAAAGCAGTTCTGGTGTAATCCAAATGGTTTTCCCGGTGGAAAACCACCACATACCTGTCTCCGAGAGACTTTCCTTTGTTGTAGATATCAGTAAAATCCTTTTTGCTGCGTAATACTTCCGGTCTTAACATGTCCGATCACTCTTTCTGCGATTAAACAAAAAGACCACTTGCGCGGCCTTATGCTGATAATCTTTTTCTTCCTCTGAGTCTTCTTCTCTTTAAAACGTTTCTACCG
>CADBSL010000121.1 GCA_902797345.1 uncultured Eubacteriales bacterium | reverse complement strand
TACGGCGGACTGGATCACGTTTTAGCCTCCGGCGAAAATGTCAACATTCTGGTCTTCGACACCGAAGTATACTCCAATACCGGCGGGCAGGCCTCCAAGGCCACACCGACAGCGGCGATCGCAAAGTTCGCAGCCTCCGGTAAGAAGATCAAGAAAAAGGATCTGGGTCTGATCGCCATGACCTACGGTTACGTCTATGTAGCACAGGTAGGTATGGGTTCCGATTACAACCAGTTCATCAAAGCGGTCACCGAAGCGGAATTATACGATGGACCTTCCATCATCATCGCATACGCTCCTTGCATGACCCACGGCCTGAAGAAGGGCATGGGCAAGGCCCAGGAAAGCATTCGGGATGCGGTGGATTGCGGTTACTGGCACCTGTATCGGTTCAATCCGAGCCTGAAGGAACAGGGCAAACCCCCATTCATCATCGACTCCAAGGAGCCTTCGGAAAGCTTCAGAGATTACATCATGGGTCAGGTCCGGTACGCGTCCCTCAAGACAGAGTTCCCGGAAAAGGCCAACGAAATGTTCAGTGCGGCAGAAAGAAACGCCAGAGAACGTTACGAGACCTACGAAAAACTGCTGGATGGACAGTTCCTGTAGGAGTCCGGAGTCTGAAGACTCAAGACCGAAGAAAGAGAAAAGTAAAAGGAGCGGCATAACACCGCTCCTTTTGTATGGACGTTATTTTCAACAAATAAAACGAACCCGGAATGAACTTCCGGGTTCGTAGTGTTTTTAGATGAGTTGCGGGAATCGACGAATCGATTATTCCGCAGGGCTTACCGTCGGATTCAGGGAATCGTCTTTCTTGAATCCTGTGATCTTTCCGATCACAACCAGTGTTCCAATCATCAGCGCCAGACCGATCGGCAGGGAGATGATGGATTCGGTGATACCTGCAATCAGGTAGGTGACCGCGGATACAGCTGCTACGGTCAATGCGTACGGCAGCTGGGTATTAACATGGTTGATGTGATAGCACTTCGCACCTGCAGAAGCCATGATAGTGGTATCCGAAATCGGGGAGCAGTGGTCGCCGCAAACGGAACCAGCCAGACAAGCGGATACGCAGATCAGCAGCATCTTCTCGTCCAGTACGCTGCCCAGGCTTACTGCGATCGGAATCAGGATACCGAATGTTCCCCAGGAAGTACCGGTGGAGAAGGAGATGAAGACCGCCAGTCCGAAGAGTACTACCGGAAGCAGGAAGCCGAACTTGTCGATATTCGCGGAAACGAAACCGGTAACGAATTCGGTGGAGCCCAGCAGGCCGGTCATGTTCTTCAGAGTCAGAGCGAAGACCAAAATCAGGATCGCCGGAACCATGGCTTTGAAGCCGGCCGGGATACATTCCATTGCATCCTTGAAAGTAACGATCCGTCTGATCAGATAATAGAATACTGTGATGATCAGGGCTACCAGGGAACCCATTGCCAGACCAATGGAAGCATCGCTGTTTGCGAATGCGCCGATGAAACCTTCGTCGCCGCTGAAGAAGCCGCCTGTGTAGATCAGGAAGCATACGCAGCAGATAAAGAGGATGATGATCGGCAGAACCAGATCTTTAACGGTAGCTCTTTCATTGACAACATTGTCGTTTTCTCCGTCTGCATAAGGCCGTTCCGGAGTTGTGAACAGGTCGCCCTTCAAAGCATTCATTTCGTGCTTCTTCATGGGGCCGTATTCCAGACCGGTCACGATCAGATAGATGATCATTAATAATGTAAGCAGAGAGTAGAAGTTGTACGGGATCGCTTTTACAAACAGTTCCATACCGTTGTAGCCTTCTACCATGCCGGATACTGCAGCAGCCCAGGAAGAGATCGGGAAGATCATACAGAGCGGAGCAGCAGTCGCGTCGATCTGATAAGCAAACCGTGCGCGGGAGATGTGATGTCCATCATTTACCGGGAGCATTACGCTACCTACTGTTAAGCAGTGGAAGTAGTCGTCGATACCCAGTAATAAACTTAAAACGAATGTGGAAGCCAACGCGCCTCTCTTGGAATGGATCCGTTTCTTTGCCCATTCTCCGTAAGCGTGTGAACCGCCGGATTTGTTCAGCAGTGCAACAAATGCACCTAATAATACGAGGAACATGATGATACCGATGTTCCAGGTGTCGCTCAATGCTGCGAAGAAACCATCCTTTAATGTAGTTTCCAGAACAGCGATCGGGTGGAACGATGCTGCGAGGCATCCACCCAGAAGTATACCAATGAACAGAGAACTGTATACTTCCTTTGTGATGAGCGCCAGGATGATAGCTACCAGAGGTGGCAGCAATGCCCAGGCTGTGCCAAACATAAAAATTCCCTCCTTTATATATTGTAGAAAAATTTTGCATTCTCGCCGTGCTCTCAGTCTCCCGAGATCAAGCGAATTCATTTTGGGATTAATGCGGTTACAATATAACACAACTGCAGTATTTTTTCAACCTTTTGTAAAAAAACTCGGGTGCAATATATAGCGAAATAACAGGAAATTCGAAAATAATTCATTTTAATAAAAAAAGCGAAAAAAGTTGTTGACAAAGGTGTTGAGGGATGGTAATCTATAAAAGCTGTCGGACAACACCGGACAGCGAGAACATTTAAAACTACATAGTGCAGGAAAACAGACAATTCCTTTAACCAGTCAGAAATGACTGAAAAAACAATGAGAATTTTCGGAATGTCAGCAAGACATTCTGAGCTATAAACTTTAATTAAGAGTTTGATCCTGGCTCAGGATGAACG
>CADBSL010000120.1 GCA_902797345.1 uncultured Eubacteriales bacterium | reverse complement strand
CCTTCCTTTTCCCAGAACCGCAGTGTGGAAGTGGCCACCCCGCACATTTTTGCGAATTCTCCGATATTATAATGCATGGCCCCTCCTTTCTGGTCTGAAGATATGGGCCGGTAAAAAAAGCCGGAAACACTTCGATTCTGAAGCGTCTCCGGCGAAACGTTCATACTATTACTTTATGTAATCGTAATCCTTTTTACTTATATAATCGCTTCGAGTCGATTAGTTAACACCCATCTGAGCCAGAACGTGTCTTTCAATAGCCTGCAGAGCTTCGGTATTTTCCTGAGCTTCTTTCTTCAGTGCAGCGATGTCAACATGTTCGAATCTCTTCCAAGCCAGTTCCGGAGCCAGGTCGAACTGTAACGGTTTGCCTGTTACGTACTGGGAGATCAGCTTACCGGTGATTGGCCCTAATGCGATACCGTCACCTTCGTGACCGCAAGCCATGTAGAAACCAGGAACTTCTTCAACGTCGGATACGATCGGCAGGTGGTCTAAGCAGAACGGACGGATACCTGCGAAGGATCTGATGCAGTTGTAGTTCTTGATTACCGGATAGAATCTAACAGCTCTCATTGCGCAAGCCTGCATGATTCTGTATTCGGATTTGATGCTGTAACCTCTGAACAGACGGCAACCACCAGTTACTGTGTTACCGGTCAGGTCAGATGTGAAGTTCAGACATACATTGTAAGCTTTTACGAGTTCCGGAATCGGTCTTTCGCCATCCTGGAAGAACTTGGTCAGATAATAACCATATTCCAGAGCCAGTCTGTACTGAGAGATCGGGCCGGTCTTTTCTGTTACGAGCAACTGACCAAATCTGGGTTCGATTGGAACTTCCAGGCCAACCATAGCGCCGATGAACGGTCCCCAAACGCCTGCAGCGTTTACGATGTTCGGAGCAGCGATTTCTTCGCCCTTAGCTGTGATAACAGCCTGAACAGCCTTTGTGTTCGGATCCTGTTTGATGTCAACAACTTCTGTTCTTGTGTAAACATCCAGCAGACCAGTCTTTCTTGCTTCTTCAACGAAACCGAATGCTACTCTGTACGGACATACAGCTCCATCTTTCGGAACCCACATGCCGCCCGGCAGGTCGTTCGCGCAGTTTGGTTCGAGTTCTTTCAGTTCTTTAGCATCTACTAAGTACTGTTCGATACCTAACTTCTGGTTAGCTTCTACCTGTCTTGCTGCTGCTTCCATTTCGAAATCGGATTCGCAGAAATAAACGAAACCGCAAGGTTCGCCGGAACCATCCAGTCTGGTGGAATATTCGAAGTCATAGTCGAATGTCTTTCTCATTTCGTCGTACAACTTCATGGATTCATTACCCTGCATGGAGTCAACGCCCGGCTGCTTTTCGGAAACGCCGATGTATCCGTCTGTGTGGGATACTGTACCGCCAGCGATGTCGCCTCTTTCAACGATGGCTACTTTTAAGCCTTCCTGTGTGAGGTAGTAAGCAGAAGCTGTACCCATCATACCGCCGCCGATAACAATTACATCATAAGATTTCATTTTGAATAACCTCCTAAAGAATTTTCAGATTTGGCTAAACATCAAAAGCCTTTGCCACGCTTCGCGTTCAGCCTCTTCCAATGTTTAGAGTTTTTCATTGATTTAATTATAAACTCTCAACCTTATACTTCAATGTCAACACTATTATATCAAATTTTTTTGTGAGGTTCAAGAAATATTTCACAATATTTTGGTGACCAAAACCCTTCACTTCTTTCATTCAAGCCTTTAAATCCAAGATCCATCGGATTCGAAAACCCGGTGAAAGCTATTGCCTTTCAAAAACATTATACAATAATATTAAATGTTTCACTGTTCTCTTGATCTACAAGGTTGAATCCGTGTTTAAAGTTTCGGAAAATCGTTGAAATTTCAACGTTTATTCAATTCTCTGCACGCCTCCAGCAGGATCTCCTCCCCCCGGCGGAATCGCCACCAGTACAGGGCAAATCCGTGCATCATCCCCTCCGCAAGGATCTCATGGACATCATTTTTGCATTTTTTTAGTTTTCTTGCGAACGAAATCCCGTCGTCCCGAAGCGGATCGCATCCCCCATGGACGATCACGCATGGCGGAAAGTTTTCCAGATCAGTCTCCCGGCCGGGACAGTAATAAGGATCCGCCGGATCAGCATGTTCTCCCGCATACAGGCTTTCACAGTATTCCAGCATTTCCCTGGGAAGCACATAATCTCCTCCTGAGAACGCCCTGCCGGAGTCCGTCTCCATGACTTCCTCCGCATGGTAGGAACCATAGAGAAGGAGGAGCCCCTTCAGGTTCTCTTCCCCCCTGTCCCGGAGTTTCAATGCCAAAGCAGAGCTGATGGTAGCGCCGGCACTGTCGCCGCCGGCGTAGATCCGATCCGGATCCCATCCCCGTTCTGCAGCATTTTCCCGGGCCCATCTCCGGGCTTTTTCCGCATCTTCCACTGCCGCGGGGTATGGGTATTCCGGTGCCAGCCTGTAATCCACCGACACCACGTACCATCCCAGGGTCACCGCCAGCTTCCGGCAAAGAGCATCATGGCTCTCCACGTTATGCATGATGAATCCCCCGCCGTGAAAATAGATCAGAACCGGAGCCCCGGGATCGGGAAGCTTCCTGCCCTTCTCCGGGTCCAGTCCGCGGTGAGGAGTATAGATCCTCATCCTGAGGTTTTCTGCCCGGACCTCCTCCCATTTATAGATTGGAAGGATCTGTGTTTTATCATTGAATGCGGCATCCGCCGCTTTGCGCATCTCACGGACATCAAGAGCCGGCGGCACGAAGCCCCGGCTCTTGATATTCTTTTCGTAAAATGCATAGACCTGTGGATCTAACTGCATGATCATTCTCCTAGAAACATTTTTCCAATACATCCTGGTCCGGTTCCCGCTTGATCAGGATACCCGCCAGGAAGTAAGCGATACCTCCGGCGATCAGTCCCAGTACGATCTCGTGGATACCGAAAGGTGCGATCTTCACCTGGTTGAAGAAGATGAATACCGCCAGGCCAACGATGATCGAAGCGATACAGCATCCGCTGTGAGCCTTCTTCCAATACAGCCCTCCGATCAACGGCCAGAAGAACGTGGCTTCCAGTCCGCCCATAGCAAAGAGGTTGATCCAGACGATGATGTCTGGCGGATTCATGGCCAGCAGGAAGACGATCAGTCCAAGGATCACAGTGATCCCCATGCTGAAAGCTGAAACTCTGGAGGAAGCTTTCTTCCCCATTTCGTTTTCCTTCGCTGTATCTCTCTTATCCTTGCGGATATAGTTCACATAAACATCCTTGATCAGTGTGGCGGATGCCAGGATCAACAGGGAGTCTACCGTGGACATGACCGCTGCCAGCGGAGCCGCCAGGAATAAACCGGCCGCCCAGGTCGGCATATAATGAAGCACTACGTAAGGGATGACCTTGTCGGTGGAATCCAGTCCTCCGTCCGGCAGCAGCGGCAGGGTCAGCGCACCGGCAAAGTGCATGCCGATCATCAGGATACCTACCACAACGGTGCCGTAGATCATTGCTTTGTGCAGGGACTGAGTGTCCTTGAATCCCATACTCCGGACCGCCGTCTGAGGCAATCCCAGGACAGCGATACCTACCAGTACCCAGAAGGAAATCAGATATCCCGGGCGAAGAGCTGCGATGTCTGCGCCAAATTCACCCTTCCCCAGCAGATCCCAGCCGGGGTTCATCTGCGCGGACTGGGAAATCAGATTGTCCATCCCGCCGCCGGCCTTCGCGATGAAGAAGATCAGCAGGAATGTCCCCAGAGCCATGATGAAGCCCTGGATCGTATCGGTAATAACGACCGCTCTGAAACCACCCACAGCGGTGTAGATAATAACGACAGCCGCAAAGATCAGAAGACCTGTTACGTAAGGCAGACCGGTCACAGTCTGGATCAGCGTTGCGCCGCCGATGAACTGCGCCACCATCTGAGTGATGAAGAAAATAACCAGTGCCACACTGCACATGATCACCACTACAGGGGATTTATATCTGGCCCGAAGATAGTCGGAAATGGTGACCGCTTTGATACGACGGGAAACCATCCCCAGTTTTTTGCCGATCACACCCAGCGTCAAAAACGCTGTGCCGATCTGGATCGCCGCCACCCAGGACTGGGTCAAACCCCAGGATGAAGATAAGCCGGGGCCTCCCAGGAAGGAGCTGGCGCTGGTATAAGTGGCTACCAGAGTCATGGCCAGTACGACACCGCCCATGGCACGGCCGCCCATGAAATAATTCTGAAGGAATCCGCCCTCAGCGTGCTGCTGCGCGGATTTTTTACTCATCCAAATGCCTACTACCATATTGAAGAGCATATAAGCGATCAAAATGATCAGGATACCGGTTCCTTTAGTCATTTGCTTCGCCTCCTTCCTCATCGTCCAGGCTGAAGTTTACGAATACTTTTTTGAGCAGGATCACTACACCGACCACCGCCACAACAAAGACTCCCGGTGTGCTGAGCCACCACCAGAGAGGGATCCCGGCGATCGTCGCCGTCACTGTTCCGGAAAGTCCATAACCGAATCCCACATGCCAGAGGAAGCAGATCACAAAGAGGATCAATGTCGCCTTTGCCTCCCGCCGGATCTGGCGTTCTTTTTCTTTTCTAGTCATTCTTTTTCATTCCTCCTTAATAACCAAATAAAAAAACCGGATGCATGCCGCATCCGGTTCGAGTATACGAAAACTTCGTTACTGTGACCTTCTGCAAGCACGACTGGTACGAGGGTAAGGAAAACTCCCCGTCTTTAAACGAGTTCTCGATTCTCCTTAACGTCCCGGCCTTCGTGCTCTGCAGCCAGTTATCGCAGATACACAGTAACCATATAGTTCAGGGTATAATAAGAAGCATTGTCGTCCAATGTCTTCTTTTCTCTTGCTACCAGAGCTATTTTAGCCTAGAGGCAAGGGTTTGTCAATCAGAAAATCATGAAAGGCATCAAAATGCTCATAGCTTATAGCTTCCAGCTCAATCTAAAGTCAGGTCGCCTTCCTTGATCCAGCCCTTCTTCCGGAAGAACTGTCCAATGATCCAGCTCAATACCGCCGGCAGGATAAAGCAGATCAGGACTAATCCGATCCAGTCCATAGCGGTGATGGCCGCTTTGGTT
>CADBSL010000119.1 GCA_902797345.1 uncultured Eubacteriales bacterium | reverse complement strand
CCGATTTTCGTAGCAGTAGGCGGGATCCTCTAATTCCAATAGAGTACTGTCAAGGGCGATCTGTTCAGATCGCCCTTTTTGTTGTTTTACCCGGAAATCGCCATTTGCTGCGTGTGTATTCGCCCCGGGGACGCTCTCGCTCAAGAGCGTCACGCAGCGGTACATCGGCTCCCCCTTCGCCTTCGGCTCGCGCTCGCCGTGGACCGGCGTTCCTTATTGCCCCGGGGCAAATCACACTCCGCCTAGCTAGCGATTTCCTAGGCGAACCGCCTGAAGAGCTGTATGATTTCTACCCGAGGCATTCCCGAACGTCGGCCCTTAGCGATTGGCGAGCTCTTCGAAGAAGAGTGAAGACAGAGCTTAGTGCCGCTACGTGAGGGCCATGAGCGCGAGCGTCCGAGGGAGAAATACATACAGCTCAGCCGCGGTTCGCAAAATAATTAAAGAGAAAACTGAATGAAAAACAAGATTATGAGAATACTGACCGCCCCGGAGTATGAGGGGATGACGGAGAAGGAGCTGCTGGAGAAAGCCGGCCTGGAACGGCACAAGGCCGGGGAGTTCCTTTCCGAACTGGATTTCCTGGAACAGGAGGGCGCGGTCTACCAGACAAAAAAACACAAATACATATTGCCCGAGACGGTGGGACTGATAGCGGCGAAGATCTCCCGGAACAAGCGGAACTTCGGGTTTGCGATCCCCGTAAAGGAGGGGGAAGGAGACATTTTTATCCCGAAAAATGACCTGATGGGGGCCATGAACGGGGATACGGTGCTGGTTGCCATCACGGCGGATCAGGTTTCGGCGGGAGGAGCCGGCAGCAGAGAAGGCCGTGTGGTGAAGATCCTGCAAAGGGGAAGCTACCGGTTTGCCGGGACCTTTGAAGGCAGCCGCCGGTACGGATTCGTCACGGACACCGGGGCGGGGGAAGATTTCTTCATCGCCCGTGAGGATATGCACGGAGCAAAGAACGGCGACCGGGTGTTGATCAAAGTCCGGGAGTGGCCTTCCCGGGGCAGAAGAGCAGAAGGCATCGTCACGGAGATCCTGGGACGGGCCACGGACCCGGAGGCTTTGCTCCGGTCCCTGGTGTTCCAGCATGGCCTTCGGACGGAATTCCCGGAGAAGGTCCTGGCGGAAGCAGAGAGCATCCCGCCGGAGATCCCTTCCGATGAGATGAGCCGTAGGACAGACCTTCGGGGGAAGACCATTGTCACCATCGATGGAGCAGACGCCAAGGATCTGGACGATGCGGTATCGGTGGAAATGATGGAGAATGGGAACTATCTGCTGGGTGTCCATATCGCGGATGTGTCCCACTATGTCCGTCAGGGGTCTGAACTGGACCGGGAGGCCTATAAGCGGGGCACCAGCGTTTATTACGTGAACCGGGTGATTCCCATGCTGCCGGAGAAGCTTTCCAACGGCGTCTGCAGCCTGAATCCCCGGACTCCGAGGCTCACGCTGACCTGTGAGATGGAGATCGACCGGACCGGAGATGTGGTGAGCCACTCGATTTACGAAAGCGTGATACAGACCACGGAACGGCTGGTGTATACGGATATTTCCGACATCCTGGAAAAGGATGACGAGTCCCTGAAAGAACGGTATCGGCAGATCCTGCCGGATCTGAAGCGGATGGAAGAGCTGGCGGAGATCCTTCGGAAAAGACGGATGAGCCGGGGCAGCATCGACTTCGATCTGGATGAGGCCTATATCGATGTGGACGAAGAGGGGGGCGTGAAGAGCATCGGCATCGCGGAGCGCCGGACCGCCAACCGGATCATCGAAGAATTCATGCTGAAGGCCAATGAGACCGTGTCGGAGCACTTTTTCTGGCTCGACATCCCCTTTGTCTACCGGGTCCATGAACGACCGGAGGCGGAGAAGATCGAGGCCCTGAAGGCCTTTCTCTGGAGTCTGGGATTCAGCCTCAAGGGCAGTCCGGACAACATCCACCCGGGGGCCCTGAATGATATCGTGGAAAAAGTCAAGGGAAGACCGGAGGAGAACGTCGTCAACACCGTCGTGCTTCGGTCCATGTCCAAGGCCCGGTACTCCGAAGAGGCCCTGGGACACTTTGGACTGGGGATGCGGTATTACAGTCATTTCACCTCTCCCATCCGCCGGTACCCGGACCTGCTGATCCACCGGATCATCAAAGAATTCCTGGCAGGAGAGTGGGATGAAGACCGGCAGACCTATTACGAAGGCTTCGTCCCGGAAGCGGCGAAGGATTCCTCCGACCGGGAACGGGCGGCGGAAAACATGGAGAGAGATGCGGAGAAGCTGAAAATGGCGGAGTACATGTCCGCATATATTGGTGAGACCTTTGAGGGCATCATCAGCGGCGTCCTTTCCTCCGGCTTCTTCGTAGAGATCGGAAATACCATCGAAGGCTTCGTGAAAGTAGCTTCCCTGAAAGACGATTATTACCACCTGGAGAAGAACAACTACCGGTTCGTCGGTGAAAGGACGAAGAAAACCTATAGCCTGGGCCAGTCGGTAACCGTGGTGTTGAAGGAAGCGGATATCGAGAAACGGGAGATCAATTTTGAGATAGAGTCAGGAGTCTAGAGTCTGGAGTCTGGAGATGGTAGAAGGGCTGCCTGAAGGCGAGCAATTGTTCCCCAGAGGAAAGGCGCTCGTAGTAGTCGAACCATTCAAGGCGATCAAGCCCCGTAGAAGGCGCCGATTCCGGAGGGGAATCTATTGTCGCCCATTGCAGCCCGAACTATAAGTTACAGAAACAGGAGGTGAACACAATGAAATCAATAAACCGATATTTCAAACCTTGGCTGGTATTGGGACTGGCACTGGTCCTGGCATTGGGCATGGTCCCGGCTTTTGCCTATGAGGCGGATGAGCCGGCGGCCGGTGAAGGCACGACTGTCTACTATTTCAGCGATGTGCCGGAGGACAGCTATTTCTTTGATGCAGTTTACTGGGCCCTGGACCGGTATGTGACAAATGGGACCAGTGAGGACACCTTCAGCCCGGAGCTCGTCTGTACCCGGGGACAGGTGATGACCTTCCTGTGGCGGGCCAAAGGGGAACCGGAGCCCTTCTCCACCGAGAATCCCTTCAAAGATGTTCCGGCGGGGAGTTATTACGAACGGGCCGTTTTGTGGGCGGTCGGCACCGGGATCACCAACGGGACTTCTGCCACCACCTTTTCGCCGGACAAGGTCTGCAATTATGCGGAGATCCTGACCTTCCTTTGGCGGTTCAATGGTGCTCCCGAGACGACAGGCCACACCCACTATACGGAGGGCTGGCCGGACAGCTGGTATAAAGACGCCATCTCCTGGGCGGAGGAGGATGAACTCCTGGAGGATGCCGGGGATGCGGTGGATCCCTACCAGCCCTGCACCAGGGCGCGGACGGTGACCTGGCTGTACCGGGATGCCCAGATCTATGTGGACAGCGTAGAGGAACTGATGGATGCCATCGGACCGGGCCGGGATATCCACCTGGCGCCGGGCACCTATGATTTGACGTCCTGGATCAACGAGAAAGTGGGGGATTCCCCGGATTGGGACAACCCATATGTAATCTTAGAGGAAGTCTATGATGGTTATGAGGCCCAGATCCACGACCTGAGGAACACCGAATTCTCCAGCTCCACGGGGGACCCGAAGAACGTGAAGATCATCGTAGAGCCCCGGTATGCGGACGTTCTGTCCTTTTATAACTGCGACAATATCATGCTGCGGGGGCTGACTCTGGGACATTCGCCGAAGAAGGGCAGCTGCGCCGGCAGCGTGGTCTACATGAAGGACTGCGGCGAATTGTGGATCAATGACTGTGACCTGTACGGATGCGGGACCTTTGGCATTGAAGCGGAGGACAGCATAGGGGTCTATACAGCGGATACGGTGATCCGGGATTGCTCCGAGGGCCTGGTGCAGTTCAATAATGTTGTCATGTCTCACTTCTTCCGCTGCACGTTAAAGAATACGGAAGGCGGGACCCTGATCTTTTCTAACGGCACCTGGACGCTCTTCGAAGAATGTGATTTCCGGAACCTGAGCGGAAATCCGGTCTACGTGGAGGAAGACGGACAGGTCAGCTTCATCAACTGCACCATGGAGAAAAAGATGATGCAGGAGATCATGAACAGCCCGCTGTATGATGAAAATGTATTTATCAGAGTTGAGTAGTGTTGGACCTTATTTCGTTTAAGGTCGGAGCACTGAATCCAAAAGCAAAAGCTGCGGCTTGCCGCAGCTTTTCTTTTTTCTCAAGACTTAGGACTCCCGGCTCCTACTTATCCGGGTTCCAGAAGGATGGCCGGAAGAGCATCAGCACCGCGAAGATCTCCAGCTTTCCCACCACCATCAGAAAGGCCAGCAGGATCTTTGCCCATCCCTGGAAGAAGGCGAAGTTTCCATAAGGGCCTACCTTGGCGAATCCCGGTCCCAGGTTCGTCATGGAAGACAGGGAAGCGGTAAAGGCAGTGGTGAGATCCGCACCGGGATCCAGTGAAACCACGATCCCGCCCACTACAGCGATCATCAGGAAGAACAGCAGGTAGGAGCAGACGGTCACGCCGGTGTCGTTGGAGATCGGCTCGTTGTCGATCTTTACGGAGAAGACTCCCCGGGG
>CADBSL010000118.1 GCA_902797345.1 uncultured Eubacteriales bacterium | reverse complement strand
GGAACCGGCAGAAACAGAAGAGATCATCCCCGAAGCTCCGGAGGAACCGGCCGCAGCAGAACCGATCCAGGAGCCGGAGGAAGAACTGCCGGAGGCTGTGGAGACTGAGGTGCCGGCGAAGGAACCGGAGGAAGAGCCTGCTGAAGCGGTCAAAGCGGAAGAAGAACCGGTCGAAGAACCGGTGGAAACGGAACCGACCTCAGAACCTGTGAAGGAGTTTACTCTGGAGGAGATCGAAGCAGACTTGAACGTGGATGCTCCGGAAATGCCTGAGATCACGGAAGAAGAACCGGAGGCTGCGCCGGAAGAGACCCGGCCGGAGCCGGAAGAGAAGCCAAAGAGCGGGTTCCTGGGCGGATTGCTTCGTAAATTCACGGAAGTGGAAGAAGAACCGGAAGAGCTGACGCTGGAGGATCTGGGAGAAGAACTGTCCGGAGAAGGACGTGAACGCCACGAAGAACCGGATCCGGAAAACGAAAGCGAAGCAGAAACGAAAGAACCGGAGACCGAACCGGACTTTGACCCTGCCCGGGCGCGATTCGAACGGCTCCATGCAGGAGCGCCTTTGCTGAACGAAGAAATGCCGGAGCGGGAACCTCAATTCGGACCGGATTTCTTTGAGCGGATCGAAGAGGAAGAAGCAAAAGAAACCGATACGCCTGAACCGGAAGAGGAAAGAGATCCCAGGGTGCGGTTCGACGAGCTTCATGCCGAAAAACTGCCGGAAGAAACCGGTCAGGGGGAAACGGAGCTGCCCGAAATGGAAAGTGAGATGGATCCACCGGAGGAGAAAACGGAAGAACCTTCGGAGGGAAACACCCCTGAAAGCAGCGAGAAGCGTTCTTTCTGGTCGAAGCTGAAGGAATTCATGGCCATTGGTGAGGATGATCTGGAGAAGTTCGACGAATGGCCGAAGGAAGAAGAACCCATCACCGCCTCTGAGGAGGTGCACCAGGAAGCCTTCTCCGAATACGATACCGGGGAAGAAAGCGAATTCTGGGATGTGGAGGAGCTGACGGCGGAGATCCCGGACCTGACAGAAGAGGAACCGGAAACCCCGGAAGAGTAGAAGGATGAAACAAAAGGGAGGATGCAGAGCATCCTCCCTTTTAAAGTGTCTTTTTGTCGATATAGTCTGCGTGGTATTTGGAGTAAACGATGCGCTGGCTGGTATAGATGCCAAAGTAACCGGAGATCAGATAACTGAAGGCGCACACCAGCAGGAAGTAGGGGGCGGCGGAAAAACCGAAGAGTTCGCACCCGATCAACAGGGAAGAGATGGGACAGTTGGTGACCCCGCAGAAGACTCCGCACAATCCTGCTGCCGCGCAAAGGCCCGGATCCATTCCCATAAGACCGGCAAAAAGGCTGCCCAGGGAGGCGCCGATAAAGAAGGAGGGCAGGATCTCGCCGCCTTTATACCCGGCCAGGATAGACAGGACCGTAAAGAGGATCTTCCATAAGAAGGCACCGGAAGGCGCTTCGCCCTGCAGGCAAAGATCCAGAAATTCCGTGCCGGCACCATTATAGGTCTGATCGCCGAACAGCAGGGTCAACACCAACACCGCCGATCCCAGAAGGAGGGCCCGAAGATATCGGTTCCGAAGGAGTTTCCGTACCCGGCGCTCCCCCCGGTGCAGCAGGATGCAAAAGCCCATGGAGACCAATCCGCAGAAAATGGCCAGGAGGATGATCTTCATCACCGGGATCAATGCGAAGGCCGGCAGGGCTTCCAGCTTGTAGGAAGGTGCCGGACACCCCAGGCAGGAGGCCACCGCCCGGGCCGTGAAAGCAGAGATCACACAGGGCATCAGAGCTGCATACTGCATGATGCCGATGCTGATGACCTCCATGGCGAAAATCGCGGCGGCCATGGGTGTGCCGATCAGGGCGGAAAAGACCCCCGCCATTCCCACCATGATCATGGTTTTCCGGTCAGTGTCGTTCAGTTCCATCACTTCACCGTAGAATTTCCCCACGGAACCGCCCAGCTGCAGCGCGGCACCTTCCCGGCCTACGCTGGCCCCCACCAGGTGGGAAAGGATGGTGGAAAGGAAGATCAGGGGACCCTGCCGGAGCGGGATCTTCGCGTCCGAGTGGATGGAGGCGATGACGATGTTCGTTCCTTCGTCTTCATCGCTTCGGAACAGGTGGTAAATAAGGAGGATCCCCACTGCTCCTACCGGCAGCAAAAAGAGGATGGCGGGATGATTCGTCCGGAACAGGGTGACCTTCTCGATGCAGTAGTAGAAGGCTGCCCCGATCATGCCTGATGTCAGACCGGTGGTCAACGACAGCAGGAGCCACTTGATCATTCCCATCACCCGATTATAGTTATTGTTCATTTCAGTTTTCACACGTTCTTTATCCATAACAGAGAGAGTATACCACAAATCACAGATCCATGGTATAATAAATGAATCAAAAAGGTTTGGAGGCCGAGATGGAATCGATGAGGGAAAAGATTATCAAGTATTTGACGATATATGTATTGACAGCAGCGCTTGTCCTGATGGGGGCAGTGCCTGGTTTTGCAGAAGAGAAGACCTTTGAAGGGGCTGCGCCGCCACCGGAGACGGAGGCCACCTCCGTGATCCTCATGGACGCCGGTACCGGAACGGTCCTTTATGAAAAGGATGCCCATGAAAAACGGGACCCCGCCAGCATCACCAAGATCCTCAATTGTCTGGTGTGTCTGGATACCCTGGATTTCGACCAGGTGGTCACGGTGGAGCACCAGCCCACGAAGGAAGGCAGCTCCATGAAGCTGAAGCAGGGTGAGACCCTCAAGATCGGGGACATCGTCTACGGGATGATGCTGTGGTCCGGCAACGACGCGGCAGAGTACCTGGGATATTTGGCCGGCGGGGGTGATATGAACCGCTTCTGCAGCATGATGAATGAAAAAGCCCGGAGCCTTGGCGCTGTGGACACGACCTATGTCAATCCTAATGGTCTCAATAATGAGGCGGTGAACAATATCACCACAGCCTATGATATCGCCGTAGTGGTCCGTGAAGCCATGAAAAACGATCGGTTCCGGCAGATCGTGGGGACCCAGCAATACGTGATCCCCGCCACCAACCTTTCAGAAGAAAGAAGACTCACCAATTCGAATTTCTGTCTGTGGAGTGATATGACCTACAGTGCGGCCAACGGGGACGGGGCGGCACTGGATCAGTTCATGGAAACCTACAAGATCAAACCTTCCGATGACCCGGAGGAGGATGTAGAGGAAGTTCGTCTTAAGGCTCGAGAGAACGCACAGAAGCGGGCGGAGTTGATGTATAAGCCCTGCATCGGCGTCAAGACCGGGTACTCCAGCACCGCAGGGGACTGCTTTGCCGGCGTCGCGAAACAGGGAGACACGGAGATCATCTCCGTCGTTTTGAATGAACCACGTTCCACAAAGAAATTCCGGGATTCGAAAAGGTTCTGGAAGTATTCCTTTAAGAATTTCGAGACCTATACCGCCCAGGAAGAAGAGGACTTTGGTTTTGATCTGGATGTAAAGCGGGGCGCACTGAGAGAAGTGGCTGTCGACATCCGGGAGGACCTGAAGGCAACGGTCCTGACGAAGGAAGATCCGTCGGAGACAGTTACCACGGAGGTCGTACTGAAGGATGAAAAACCCATGGCACCGATCCATGAAGGGGATGTGGTGGGAGAACTCATCGCCTATGACAACGGGAAGGAAGTGGCTCGTCAGGACATCGTTTCACTGGAGACCTGTGAAAAGGGCGGCCCCCTGTCCTACATCGGCATCGCAGACGAAGACCGGCTGCAGTTTTTCCTGTTGCTGGCCGCGGTCCTGCTGATTTTGATCATCCTCAGACTCATTTCCAGGAAGAACCGGAAGACCATCAAGCGGGCCAAAAAACAGGGCAAGCACCGCAGGAGGAGATAGACCCAAAAATTAAAAATATGAAGGCAGGATCGGATGATCCTGCCTTTTCTATTATGCCAAAAGAGATTGGCTTTTTCTTCCCCTGTGAGATATAATAGGGAAAACAAGGGAAACCCTATGAGAAGCTGGTATTCGAAGGGAAATGGAAAGGTAATAAGATGAAAAAAATAATCGCGATACTCCTGATGTTGTTATTGATGACTGTTTCGGCGTGGGCACTGAATGAGACGAAGTATAGTGACGTACCCTCCGGGACATGGTACGAAGAAGCCGTGCAGTCTTTGAGAGCGGATGGCCTGATGAACGGCGTGGGAGAAAACCGCTTTGACCCGAACGGCGTATTTACCCGGGCACAGCTTGTCACCGTGCTCTACCGGTTGGCGGGGAGCCCATCCGTTAGCGGCGAGGACAGCTTCACCGATACATCACCGGGCACTTGGTATTCTGATGCCGTCCTTTGGGCTTCACAGAACAAAGTGGTTGTGGGATACGGCGGTGGACGCTTCGGGACGAACGATCCAACTACGCAGGAGCAGATCGCTGTGATGCTCTGGCGCAATGCAGGGTCCTATGTCCTGGGTCCGGAGTTTGCGGATGAAAAAGGTGTAGAAAACAAAGCCAGTGAATGGGCTGTCGATGGGGTCCGCTGGGCGAGAGTGGATGGACTGCTGACGGATGCGGTCTCCTTCGAACCCAAAGAGCCTGCCAACAGGGCGCAGGTCGCGGATATGGTCTACCGATATCTGAAACTTTTGGAGCGGTTCAGCGACCCGGATGCGGTCAGCGGAGCGACTTCACAGGAGGAGGGACCGGCGGAGATCGTTTTGACCATCGCCGGCCGGGAGATCCCTGTGACATGGGCGGAGAACAGTTCCGTCGATTCTCTTCGTGAACTGTTGAAGAAAGGCGATGTCACCCTTGACCTGAGCGATTACGGCGGCTTCGAAAAGGGCGCGCCCCTGCCGGAGGCGCTGCCCAGGAATGACAAGCAGATGAGCACCGATGCCGGAGACATCATACTCTACCAGGGAAAGCAATTCGTCATCTATTATGACCAGAACAACTGGTCGCTGACGTCCCTGGGTAAAGTCACCGGGATGACCAATGAAGAACTGAAGACTCTACTGGGAGCGGGAAATGTAACGGCGGTTCTTTCTCTTGAACGCGGCCGGTAAACGGAAAGGAAGACTGATCAAAGGAGGATGAAGGAGTATGGAGCCTTTACTGATGAAGGCGGTCATTGCGATCACTGCCGCACTGGTTTTCTATACCATTGGGGTATGGTCGGAACATAGAGCGAAATGGCTGAAGCCGGTCCACCTGGTGTTTTTCTGGTTGGGGCTGATCATGGATGCCACCGGGACCTATCTGATGTCGCAGATCAGCATCGGCGGAGGCGGAACGGTGATGAGTATCCATGGCATCACAGGGACCATCGCGATCCTGTTGATGCTCATCCATGCGATCTGGGCCAGTGCTGTTTTGATCTCAAAAAATGAAAACGCCCAGAGGTCCTTCCATCGTTTCAGCCTTCTCGTCTGGTTCATCTGGCTGATCCCCTTCGTGATCGGGATGATCATGGGGATGAGATGATCGCTGTAAAACGAAAATGTTGAGTGAAATGGGGAGAAAAAATGAAAGTGCTGATCGCTATGGATTCGCTGAAAGGCTGCCTGTCCTCGCCGGCGGCGGGGGCGGCGTTGAAGGAAGGGATCCTTCGAGCAATGCTGGAGGCTGACATACAGATGTGTCCTCTGGCAGACGGAGGGGAAGGGACGACAGAAGCCTTGACCTTCGGATCAGGCGGCCACTTGCAGGCGGTGACTGTGAAGGGCCCTCTGGGAACACCGGTGCGGGCCGAATATGGGATCTTACCGGGTGGTACGACGGCGGTGATGGAGATGAGCGCTGCTGCGGGGATCACTCTGGTGCCGGAGGCGGAACGGGATCCCATGAAAACCACCACTTTCGGGGTGGGGGAAATGATCCTGGACGCCCT
>CADBSL010000117.1 GCA_902797345.1 uncultured Eubacteriales bacterium | reverse complement strand
CTCTCCCCAATGGGGCGAGGCAAGGTCCTTCCCATCTTTCCCCAATGGGCGAGGCAAGAACCCTCCCATCTCTCCCCAATGGGCGAGGCAAGAACCCTCCCGGCTCTCCCCTGGGGGAGAGCTGGCCGTTCCGAAGGAACGGACTGAGAGGGGGCTATTTGATCAGATCCAATACTTTATAAATATCTCCGGCCCCCATGGTCATCGCCATGTCGTGGGCACCGATGTTTTTCGCAACGAAATCGGCGATCTCTTCAAACGTCCCGAAGTAGTAGACTTCCTTTTCCGGGTATTTTTCCTTGATGTTCCGGTACAGGTCGTCGGAGTGGACGCCGTAGATATCCTTTTCCCGGGCGGGGTAGACCTTTGCCAGCACCACCACGTCCGCGTCCTGGAAGGCATCCGTGAACTCGGTCATCAGATCCCGCAGTCTCGTGTAGGTATGGGGCTGGAAAATGCACCAGACCTTGTCGGCGGGGATATTCTTTGCCGCTTTCAGGGTGGCCCGGATCTCTTCCGGGTGGTGTGCGTAGTCGTCCACCAGCAGCGTGCCGGAGGGCAGCTTACCGATGAACTCGAATCTCCGCTTGGTTCCGGTGAAGTTCGCCAGAGTATCTAAGATCTTGTCCGCCGGCGCTCCCAGAGAGTGGGTGCAGGCCAGGGCGGCCATGGCATTGGACACGTTGTGTTCACCGGGGACCTTGAGCTGAGCAGAGCCCAGGTATTCGCCCCGGCAGTAGGCGTCGAAAGCCGGCATCCCCAGCTCATTGATCCGGATGTTGTCGGCATAGTAATCGTAGCCGACCCCCAGACCGAAGGTGAGGATGTTCCGGTCCAGTCCCTTGAGGACGTCCCGGACGTACTGGTTGGCCCATCCGGCAATGATCTTGCCGTTGGTGGGGACCAGGTTGGCGAACTGTTCAAAAGAGGACTTGATCTGGGAGATCCCGCCGGTGAAATAGTCCAGGTGTTCCTCCGCGATGTTCAATATCACCGCCACGCTGGGTCTCATATCCAGAAAACTGTCCTTGTATTCGCAGGACTCCGTGACCAGGTAGTCACTGTGTCCGATCTTCACGTTGCCGTGGATCTCCGGCAGATTGCCCCCCACCAGAAGGGTCGGGTCAAAGCCGGCATGCTCCAGGATCAGGGAGATCATGGAGGTGGTGGTAGTCTTTCCGTGGGCGCCGGAAATGGCGATGCTGTATTTCTTCCGCCGCATCAGTTCCCCCAGCAGTTCCGCCCGGGTGAAAAGGGGGATCCCCTTGACGATGGCCCGGCGGTATTCCGGATTGTCCTCCGGGATCGCCACGGTGTAGATCACGATATCCGCATCCCCCAGGTTTTCTTCCCGGTGGCCCTCATAAACGACGGCGCCCAGAGAGACCAGGTGTTCGGTGATGTCGGACTGTTTCATATCGGAACCGGAGACCTGATAGCCTTCGCTGAGAAGGATCTCCGCCAGGGCGGACATCCCGATCCCCCCGATGCCGATAAAGTGAAAATGTTTATATTGTTCCAGATCGATCATGGATCATCACTCCTAAAAAAAATATCCAAAACATTATAACACATCTTTGCAAAAAAAACATTCTATAATTGACAGAAAACAGAAAATCGAATAAAATAGTAACGATTTAAAATAATATTCGTGTATTTATGAACATTTCAGCATATAGGGAGGGCTAAATATGAAAAGAATTGAACGAACCGGTATGATTATCCGGGTTTTGACGGAAAATCCGAACAAACTGTTTTCTTTGAATCATTTTACCAACCTGTTCGATGCGGCGAAATCCACCGTCAGTGAAGACATCGCCATTTGCCGGAAGATCGTTGCGGAAATGGGCGACGGAGAGATCATCACCGTAGCGGGAGCAGCCGGAGGGGTGAAATACGTGCCACGGCTGTCGGACAAGACCGTCCGGGAGTTCCAGACGAGTCTGGCAGAGCGGTTGAATGAGCCCGGCCGGGTGCTGACAGGGGGATTCCTCTTTACCTCGGACATCATGTTCGATCCCCATGTGACGAAATATGCCGGAAGGATATTTGCCACCCGCTTCCAGGACCTGAACGCGGATTACATCGTGACCATCGAGACCAAGGGGATCGCCCTGGCGGTGATGACGGCGGAGGCACTGAACCTGCCGCTGGTGGTCATGCGGCGGGAAGGAAAGATCTCGGAAGGCTCCACCCTCTCCATCAACTATATTTCCGGGTCCACCGACCGGATCCAGAAAATGTCCGTTTCCAAGAAGTCCATGCACCCGGG
>CADBSL010000116.1 GCA_902797345.1 uncultured Eubacteriales bacterium | reverse complement strand
TTCTGCCGGTTCCACCGGAGTCTCGGAAACGATTCCTTCCGTTTCCTCCGCCTCTTCCGGGATCTCCTGTGGATTCTGGGGTTTTTCGTCCATCGTTTCGGCTTCTTCGCCGATCTTCAGGATATCCTCCAGTTCCAGCTCATTATCTTCTTTATTCTTACGGTGCAGCAATCCGGACAGAAGTCCTCCCCGGCCGCTTCCCGTCTCTTCCTCGGCTTCTTCCTCCTTGTGCCGGACCGGCGCGATCGCCATTTCCCTGGCCGCTTCCTCAGTCAACACAAAGATGTTTCCTTCCGCCCATCCTTTCAGGCTGCTGTGGATCTCCGTCTCGGAACCTTCGAGCTGCCGGATGAAGGATAATACTTCCTCCGACACCGGTTCTCCGGGAACCACCAGCGGCACTCCCGGTGGATAGGCGTAAATGTATTCCTGAGAGATCCTTCCCACCGCATCGTCGATCTTCACAGCCTCGCCGGCTGCATCGATGGCGTCCGCCGCTCTGCACAGGGCTCTCGGTGCCCGGGGCGGCCGGAATCCTTCTTTATTGATGGCCTGGTCGTAACGGATATTGGTACAAACATGGGCATTCACCATGCAGTAGGGACTGTCGCCGCAAATCGTCTTATCCCCGCATTGACCGCATTCCTTGGAATAATCACATTCCTCGTCCAGCGTCAGCATCGCTTCCGCCAGCCGGTCGAACCCTTCCTGAGTATCGCAGACACCGGTCATAGCGATGGCATAATCGCCGAAGGACATTTCCAACTGGATCTTGAAGCGATCCCGCAGGATCTCCTCCAGCTCCGCTCCCGTGAATTCCGTTCCCCGGGTTGAGATCACGATCTTACCGGGGTCGAATCCGAAAAACAGTGGATGGTTTTCCGGCGAGTCCGAACCTTTGCAAAGGATCCTGAATTTTTTCAGTTCCTTCATTTGTTCGCTGAAATCCTTCAGCATCGCCGAGTATTTTGCAAAATCTTCTGCGGCCTTCGGGCTGTCCAGATAATCCACGCACTTGTCGATCCCGCTCATCAGCACATAGGAGGGACTGGTGCTCTGGAACATGGTGAGAAATTGCCGCAGCTTGTTTTCATCGATCAATTCACTGTTGAAGTGAAGCAAAGAGGTCTGAGTCAGAGCCGGCAGCGTCTTGTGGATGCTTTCCACCACGATATCAGCCCCTTGATGGATCGCGCTTTCTGGGAATCCCGGATAAAACCCGAAATGGGCACCATGGGCCGCATCCACCATAAGAGGAATATCATAGCGGTGACAGATTCGTGCCATTTCCTTGATATCCGTGGTCACGCCCTCATAAGTCGGTGAAGTCAGCACCACCAGATCGATGTCATCCCGCCGTCTGAGAGCCATCTTCAGCGCCCGGGGAGAAATCGAACCGTACACCCCATAAGCCTTATCCACCGGCGGATACAGATACAGCGCTTCTGCTCCCCGAAGGTAAATGCCGTTATAGACGGATTTGTGGCAGGCCCGGGACATCATCACCATGCCGCCCTTCTTCACCGCCGCGCAGATCCCCGCCAGGATCCCGCAGGTACTTCCATTCACCAGGAAATAGGAGCTTTTGCTGCCAAAGACCCTCGATGCCTTTTGCATGGACTGGGCCAGGACCCCCGTGGGTTCGTGCATATTATCCAGTTCCCCCGCCTCGGTCACATCGATCAAATAGGGATTGACCATCTCCATCACATCGTCGTTTCTTTTATGGCCCGGCATATGCATGGGATAGATATCCAGTTCGTTATAATCCACCAGAAATTTTTCCAGACTCATTCGATCTCACCTCTCGAAAAATATTTCATCTTTCATTATATACGATTCCCTCTGGGTTGAAAAGTTTTTTTGCCGTACCGGAACATAAGAAGACGCCCGATTGCCTCTGAAGAAGAGATCGGGCGTTTATTATATCGTCTCGATTTAGTTTTTCCCTTCAAACTTCCGTTCCAGTTCTTCCAACTGCCGGGTGTTTTCCTGTTCGATCCGCCGGTATTTTTCAATGATTTCCGGGGTGAACCGACTCCATGCCAACTCCGCCGCCTCCGGGAAGTAGAGTTCCTGCCCGGTGGCATACTCGGAAATCAGTTTCCCGGCAATGGGTCCCAGGGCGATTCCGCTGCCTTCGTGACCGGCACAAATGTAGTATCCCGGCACTTCTTCCACGTCGGAAACGATAGGCAGGTGATCCAGACAGAACGGTCTCAGCCCCCCGAAAGATCGGATGCAGTTCACATTCTTCAGCATAGGGAAGAATCGAATGGCCCGCTCCGCGATGGCCTTCATGATCTTATATTCAGACTTGATACTGTAACCCCGGAATAACCGGCATCCTCCCACCTGGGTATTGCCGGTGTGGGCCGTTGTGATATTGAAGCATACGTTATAGGCTTCCACCAGATCGCTGACGCCCCGGTCATAAGTCCCGTTTTCCAGGTATTTCGCCAGAATATATCCGTATTCGATGAATCCCCGGTGCTGTGTGATCAAACCGGTCTTTTCCGTTACCAGGAGTTGCCCGTAACGTGGTTCGATGGGGATATCCAGACCCGCCATGGCCCCGATAAAGGATGCCCAACAGCCGGCTGCGTTGACCACCTTCGGTGCTCTGAGGGTTTCTCCCTTGTCCGTGACGATCCCCTGCACAGCCTTCGTACCCGGATCCTGCAGGATGTCCACCACTTCCGTCCGGGAATACACATCCAGAAGGCCTGTCTTCCGGCTTTCATAGATGTAACCAAATGCCACCTTATAGGGGTTGACGGTGGATTCCTTCGGCATCCACATAGCTCCCGGAAGGTCTTTTGCTACCAAAGGCTCCAACTCCTGGAATTCCTTCGCGTCCACCAGGTGGGCCTCAAGATCCAGTGCCCGCATCTCTTCCACACGCTTTGCAGCCTCTTCCATTTCGAATTCGCTTTCACAGGCAATGATATACCCGGTGGTATCGCCTTTTTTGTCCCGTTCGAATTCGAAGTCATAGTCGAATTCCTTTTCCATTTCCATGTACAACTGCAAGCTGTGATATCCCTGCAGCATATCCACACCAGGTTTCTTTTCGGAATAGCCGATGTTCCCGTCAGTGTGGCTGACGGTCCCCCCTGCGATATCTCCACGTTCTACGATAGCCGTTTTCAACCCTTCCCTGGTCAGGTAGTAGGCGCAGGCCGTACCCATCATCCCGCCGCCCACGACGATCACATCATAACTCTTCATTCTTATCACCTCTGGTCGATTGTTCGTCCCCCTATAGCGTTTGTTATGCCTCGTCCCTGATGTTACGGTCATTATACCCGAAGATCCCGGGGCTTAGCCCAACCAAACACCGTATAAAATGCCAACCGAGATGTTATAAAAATAACAAAACCCCTTCAGCCATTTGGCCAAAGGGGTCTGTATGCTATGAGATTATTCAGTGAAAAATTATTTTCCCTGGTTCTGAGCCTGTACAGCTGTGATCGCAACAACGCCTACGATATCTTCCCATAAGCAGCCTCTGGAGAGGTCGTTTACAGGTTTCTTGATCCCCTGGAGGATCGGGCCGTAAGCTTCAGCCTTAGCCAGTCTCTGTACCAGTTTGTATCCGATGTTGCCAGCGTTCAGATCCGGGAAGATCAGCACGTTTGCACTGCCTGCAACCTTGCTTTCCGGAGCCTTCTGCTTACCAACGGAAGGAACGATCGCTGCGTCAAGCTGCAGTTCGCCGTCCAGAGCCAGATCCGGAGCCTTTTCCTTCGCCAGCTTGGTAGCTTCCTGAACCTTTGTGACCAGGTCGTGTTTTGCAGAGCCATATGTGGAATAGGACAGCATAGCAACCTTCGGTTCTGCGCCTACTAATGTCTTGAAGGACTTCGCAGTCATCAGAGCGATCTCGGACAGTTTTTCAGCATCCGGATCCTGCTCTAAGCTGATGTCAGCAAACATGAACACGCCGTCTTCGCCATATTCGCAGTTCGGAACCAGTTCCAGCATGAAAGAGGAAACCAGCTTAGCATCCGGAGCAGTTTTTAAGATCTGCAGAGCCGGACGGAGGGTGTTGGCTGTGGAGTTGATCGCGCCGGATACCATACCGTCAGCAGCGCCAACTTCTACCATCATTACACCAAAGTACAGCGGATTTGCCATCATCTTCTTTGCTTCTTCCGGAGTCATGCCCTTTTTCTTTCTCATTTCATAGAAGTTGTTTGCATAAGCTTCGAAATCTGCACTGGTTTCAGGATCAACGATCTTTGCACCGCTGATGTCCACGCCCTGTTCCTTTGCCTGAGCCAGAATCTCTTCTTCTTTGCCCAGAAGAACGATGTTCGCAAAACCTTCCTGCAGGATCGTACCAACAGCTTTGACTGTTCTCGGTTCAGAACCTTCCGGCAGTACGATGGTCTTCATGTCCTGCTTAGCAGTTTCCTTCATTTTCTTTAAGAAATCCATAATATATCTCCTCCTCGATAAAAATTATCTCTATCTCCAGAGCCGTTTTTCGGTCGGCCCCTACCTTTCCATTATATATTATCCATTTTCAAGTTTCAAGAACTATATCGCCGCCATCCCGGCCCGGAAGGCCTTGATGTTCAGCTCTTCAAATCCTTTTTTCACGTTCATGGAGATGTATCTGTCCCAATCCATATCTTCGATGCCCATGGCTTTGACCAGTGCACCCAGGAGAACGATATTCATGGCTTTGGGGTTCCCCAGTTCCTTCGCGATATCCGCAGCCTTGAATACAGATACTTCGGTTTTCCCGGAAAGATCTTCGATGATCCCTTCCGGATAGGGTTCCTTCCCCACCAGAATCGGTGCCGATGGGATCTCAAAATCGTTGATGACGATCCGGGCATCGGGTTTGACGAATTCCAGCCACCGCAGTGCTTCCATCTTTTCAAAGCAAACCATGACATCCGCTTCTCCCTTGCCGATGATGGGCGAGAAGACCTTCTCCCCGTAGCGGATCTGGGTGGTCACGCTGCCGCCCCGCTGGGCCATACCATGGACTTCGCTCATTTTTACATCATAACCGGCCTCTACCAATGCGGTCGAGAGGATCTTGCTGGCCAGGATGGTTCCCTGACCGCCGACGCCAACCAGTAATATATTCTTGATCTCTGCCATATCATTCACCCACCTTTTCGATCGCGCCGAAGGGACATACCTGCATGCAAACGCCGCAGCCGGTGCAGGACCCGTCGATCTCCACTTTGCCGTCCTTGGCATATAACGCCGGACAGCCGGTGCCGATGCACTTCCCGCAGTTTACGCAGATTTCCGGATCCACCTTGCAGACCTTTTTGCTCAGGTCGAACCGTTCCCGGTCTTCCCGGGAGGGCTTCTTCAGCACGCAGGGCCATTTTGTGATGATCACGGACGGCTCTTTGCAGGCCAGTGCCGCATCCAGTGCCGCATCATTTTCCGCCAGATTGTTGGGATTCACGATGTGGATGTTTTCTTTTTTGATCCCCATCGCCACGCACAACGCCGGGATATCCACTTCCGGAGCCGGGTCTCCCATCAGGGTGTAGCCGGAGCCGGGGTTTTGCTGGTGCCCCGTCATACCGGTGATGCGATTGTCTAAGATCACAGCCACGCTGCTGCCGCCGTTGTAGGCGATGTCCATCAAACTGGTGACGCCGGAGTGGAAGAAGGTGGAGTCGCCGATGACGGAAACCACTTTCATGTCCGGTTCGGAGCGCTCAAATACTTTGGAAGCGCCGTGGCCGGAGCTGATGCTGGCGCCCATGCAAATGGTCGTATCGATGGCGAACAGGGGTTCCGCGTTCCCTAAGGTGTAGCAGCCGATGTCGCCGGTGACCATGACGTTCTTTCTTCTGGACAGAGAATAGAAGAATCCTCTGTGGGGACAGCCCGCGCACAGTGTCGGGGGACGGTCCGCGGCTTTGATGTCGGACGTAAGGGAGGGGTTTTCCTTCCCGTAAACGCCCAGCCGTACCCGGTCGGTATCCAGTTCTCCCATATTGGGGATCACAGCCTTGCCGATACAGTCGATGCCGGCAGCCCGGATCTGCTCTTCCATATAGGGTTCCAGTTCTTCCACCACGTAGAGTTTGTCTACTTTAGAAGCAAACTCCCGGATCTTGTCGATGGGCATAGGGTGGGTGAATCCCAGTTTCAGATAGGAAGCTTCTTCCCCGAAGACTTCTCTCGCATATTGGTACGCCACGCCGGCGCTGATGACGCCGACCTTCGTGCCATTGTATTCCGCCTGATTCAATTCGGTAGTGTTGGAGAAATCCGTCATGATCTTCAGTCTCTCCTCCACCTTTTCCCGCATGGGTTTTGCGTGGGCCGGTGTGGCCACATATCGTTTGATATCTTTGACGTATTTGATGTGCTCTGCTTCTTTGCGTTCCCCGAATTCCACCAGACTCTTGCTGTGGCACACCCGAGTCGTCATCCGGAAGAATACCGGTGTATTCCACTTTTCACTGAGCTCATAGGCGATGGGCATAAAGTCCTTGGCCTCCTGGCTGTTGGAAGGTTCCAACATCGGGATCTTGGCGAATTTCGCGTAGTAACGGTTATCCTGTTCGTTCTGGGAACTATGCATTCCCGGATCATCCGCTGAAACAAGAACGAATCCGGCGGTCGTTCCGGTATAGCCGAAGGTCATCAGCGGGTCTGCCGCCACATTGACCCCCACGTGTTTCATGGTGGCCAAAGCTCTTCCACCGGCGATCGCCGCACCAATGGCCGCCTCTACCGCGACCTTTTCGTTGGGAGCCCACTCCGCATAAACCTCATCGCGGTACTGCCCCGCCAGGTTCTCCATGATCTCGGTACTGGGAGTCCCCGGATACGCAGAAGCAAATACAACGCCTGCTTCGTACGCACCTCTCGCAGCCGCTTCGTTCCCGGTCATCAATAACTTCATTTACAAAAACCTGCCTTTCTATAATTCCTCTTCCGGTTCGGCGGCAATGTCCTTGCCAACGCCGTTCTGTTCCCGGATGCTATGCTCTCCGGTCCGTTTGGAAATATACTCTGCTCTCCGACCGAAATGCTCGCACTGCTCGCAAAGGGCTTTCTTCCCCATCGGTTCGCAGATCGCTCTCGGTGTCTGAGGAATGTTCATACACTCCTGGAAAAACTCCTCATCCACTTCTTCATTGGTACAGGTGTATGTGGTGAGGAAGATGGAAAAATCCTTATATGCAAAATTGATCTTACCCATAACTCAACTTCTCCTTATTTATTCAATCATATCATTATACTACAGATCAATGGATCATTCAATTACCTGAAGTACTTTTCGATCCGGTCCCGGATGATCCGGATCAATTCGTCTTTTCCCTCAACGATCTCGCACTCGTCCAGCAAATGCCGGCGAAGAGTACGATCGATCCAGTCTTCATACTCCTTCAACGCATCCTCCAGGCTGCCGCCCCGATCCAGGATCGGCTTCAGGTCGATCTTGGCGTATTCCGCTGTCAGGCCTCCCCGGCGTTTTTCCTTTCCCTCCGTGACATCGATGATGGAAATGTCTACATTCGTGGGAAAAGGCTTTTCCATGACCAATTTGATTTTTTTCATCGAAATCCTCCTGATTCCATTTTCATTTTCTGCTTCTATTATACTCTTTCTTTGGGAGAAATCACACAAAAGTTTCCTCCGATTATATTGAAATCTGAAACCATGGATTTATAATATAGGTAAGGTTATTATTTCTGCGAACGATTTCAGGGAGGTAACCCCATGCAAATGATTCAAAAATATCAAACTAAGCTGGTACTCCGGATTCTGGTATTTTTGACAGGAGTATATATATACGTATTTCATTCAAAATGGTTGGAAATGATCTATGGCAGGGAGCTGCACAGGGAATTGCTGCTGCTCTATGCGCTGTGGATGGCGCTGGTGGTGGGGATGCTCTATCAGCTGATCCCGAACCACTCAAAATCCCTCACCATGGGTAGTTTGAAGTACTACAATATGAACTTTTTCCCGGCCAATGAGCCCTACAGGCCGGGGGAAATGAACCGATTCATCCAGCTCAGCAACCTGGGGGCCTGGAAGGTCCTGGGATCCTGGCTTTTGCTGGTGGCATTGATCGGGATGCTGTATTTCGGACGGATCATCGACCGAAGGATGCTGTTTCTGATCACTCTGTTCTTCTACATCAGCGACCTGATCTGTGTGGTCTTCTGGTGTCCGTTCCAATCCTGGATGATGAAGAACAAGTGCTGCGTCAACTGCCGGATCTTCAACTGGGATCACGCGATGATGTTTTCACCGCTGGTTTTCATCCCCAGCTTTTTCTCCTGGAGTCTGGTTCTTTTGTCCTTGATCGTAGTGGTGAGATGGGAATATGTATGGTGGAAATACCCTCAGCGGTTCTGGTTCCGGACCAATACGGTCCTCCAGTGCAAGAACTGTACGGACAAGATCTGCAAGATCAAGGGACCACTTTTAAAGGACCCGGCCATGCATGAACACGGGATCAGATAAAAACCAAAGATGCCGTCTTCAAACCTGAGAATAAAGAAAAAACCAGGCGTTGGTGCCTGGTTTTTTTCGTGTTTATTCAATGTCTTTCTATTCCAGTTCCTGCCGTTTGAACGCTTCGTAACGTTCCAGGGCCTCTTCGCTGGCTTGCTTGAACAGTTTTTTCGCATTCTCCGGGAAGGTGATCTTCAGGGCCGCATAGCGGTTTTCCCC
>CADBSL010000115.1 GCA_902797345.1 uncultured Eubacteriales bacterium | reverse complement strand
CAGGTCAAAATGAGAAAAGATGCCTTGGCGGATTTCGAAAAGGCAGGAAGAACTGATCTCCTTGATGTTTATAAGGCGGAAATCGACGTTTTGCAAGCCTATTTACCGGAACAGCTTTCCGAAGACGAGGTGCGTTCCGTCGTGACCAAAGCGATGGAAGAAGCCGGGATCGCTCCCGAGAAAAAGAATATGGGAATGATCATGAAAACGGTGATGCCCCTGCTCAAGGGAAAAGCAGACGGCGGCGTTGTGAAAAAGGTCGTTGACAGTATGATCAATGCATAACTGGAACGTTTGCAGGGAACGAATCTTTCGTTCCCTGCGTTTTTTTGATGTAAGTTTTAAGTGAGTGGGAAGCCAACATGGAGAAAATCAATTACGATAAAAGAATGCAGGAACAGATCCGGGAGATCCAGGGAAGACCGAAGCTGCTTTTGCACAGTTGCTGCGGGCCCTGCAGCACTGCGGTGATCGAACGGGTGGCAGAAGACTTTGACGTGACGGTGTTTTATTACAATCCCAATATCGATGACCGGGAGGAATACGAACTCCGAAGAGCCAATCAGGAACTCTATATCCGAAAACGTTACGGAGAAGAGGGGCCGGTGAGATTCCTGGAGGGAAACTACGACCCTGAGCGTTTCCTGGCGCTTATCCGGGGACACGAAGACGACCCGGAAGGAGGATCTCGCTGCGGGATCTGTTTTCGGATGCGGCTGGAGGAGACCGCTCAAAAGGCGAAGGATCTGGGTTTCGACTATTTTACCACGACTCTGACGGTAAGCCCCATGAAAAATGCGCAGATCATCAACCCCCTGGGCGAGAAGGTGGGAGAAGAAAACCGGATCCCTTATTTGTATTCGGATTTCAAAAAAAGAGGCGGGTACCAGCGTTCCATCGAGCTGGCCCGGGAGTACGGTCTCTATCGACAGCACTTTTGCGGATGCGGATTTTCGAGGCGGGAGAATGGAGATTGACACTTTCCAAATATATGTTATAATCGATTTGTGTGATTTTCCACACCAAGTAGAATGGTAGATCAGTAGGAGGAAATCAGAAAATGCCTATCACAGATTTTTTGAAGAAAAATGCAACTTTATACCCCAATGATGTCGCCCTGGTGGAGATCAATCCGGAATTAAAAGAAGATCACGGGACCACCTGGAGAGAATATGAATTAGTTGAAACGAAGCCAAATGCTGCTTACCGCAGACAGATCACCTGGCTGGATTTTGAGTGCCAGTCCAACCGCTTTGCGAACCTTTTGACCGTCAAAGGCGTAAAAAAAGGTGAAAAAGTAGCGATCCTGCTGATGAACAGCATGGAATGGCTTCCGATTTATTTTGGGATATTAAAGGCCGGCGCGATCGCAGTGCCCCTCAACTACCGGTATACTTCCGATGAGATCCGTTATTGTCTGGAACTGTCGGAAGCTTCAAAGCTGGTATTCGGGCCGGAGTTTACGGGTCGTGTGGAAGCGATCTACGGGATGGTGCCGGAAATCAATGAATATATTTACGTGGGTGCGGATTGTCCCACCTTTGCGACGAATTACGAGGTGATCGTCCAGCGTTGCTCCAAAAAACCACCGCTGGTGGAACTGACGGATGACGACCTGGCGGCGATCTATTTCTCCTCCGGGACCACCGGTTTCCCGAAGGCGATCCTCCACGACCACAGAGGTCTGGTCAATGCCTGCGTGGTGGAGCAGAAGCATCACGGACAGCAGAAAGATGACGTGTTCCTTTGCATTCCGCCCCTGTATCACACCGGTGCGAAGATGCACTGGTTCGGCAGTCTCCTTTCCGGCGGGAAGGCGGTCCTGCTGAAGGGCGTGAAGCCGAAGTGGATCATCGAAGCGGTCTCCAATGAGAGCTGTACTATTGTCTGGCTGCTGGTGCCCTGGGCCCAGGATATCATGGATGCCATCGACCGCGGCGAGATCAAACTGGAGAAATACCACCTGGATCAGTGGAGACTGATGCACATCGGTGCTCAGCCGGTACCACCGAGCCTGATCCGCCGTTGGAAGAGCTTCTTCCCGGATCATGAATACGATACCAACTACGGTCTGAGCGAATCGCTGGGACCCGGATGCGTTCACCTTGGCGTGGAGAATATCCACAAAGTGGGTGCCATCGGCGTGCCGGGATACGGTTGGGAATGCAAGATCGTAGACGACAATAACAATGAAGTGAAGCAGGGTGAAGTCGGCGAGCTGGCGGTCAGAGGCAAAGGCGTCATGAAGGAATACTTCAATGACCCGGAAGCGACGGCCAATACCATTATCGACGGCTGGCTCCACACGGGAGATATGGCCCGTCAGGACGAAGATGGTTTCTACTATCTGGTAGACCGGAAGAAGGACGTTATCATTTCCGGTGGTGAAAACCTGTATCCGGTCTAGATCGAAGACTTCCTTCGCTCGAACAAGAATATCAAGGATGTTGCCGTCATTGGTATCCCGGATGCCCGTCTGGGCGAGATCGCGGCGGCCATCATCGAACTGAAGCCGGAAGCCACCTGCACGGAAGAGGATATCAACCGCTTCTGCGAGGCGCTGCCCCGGTATAAGAGACCCCGGAAGATCTTCTTTGAGGATGTCCCGAGAAATCCCACCGGCAAGAT